>NZ_JAPYOK010000108.1:0-35996 GCF_028283155.1 Candidatus Poriferisodalis multihospitum
CGTGGCAGACCGTCGAGACCGATGAGATGACGCGCGCCGCGTATCGCGTGAACGATGCCGACCGGTGCTTCCACTGCAAGTCGGCGCTCATGGACCAGCTCGAGCCCCTGGCGGCAGAGCGGGGCGCGACGGTGGTGCTCGGCGTGAACCTGGACGACCTCGGCGACCACCGGCCGGGCCAGCACGCTGCACGAGACCGGGGGGCCCGCTTCCCGCTGGTGGAGGCGGGCTTCACCAAGGCCGATGTGAGGCGCCTCAGCGCTGAGCTCGGCTTGCGCACGTGGGACAAGCCGGCGGCCGCGTGCTTGGCCTCGCGGGTGCCCTATGGCACGCAGGTGACTGTGCCCTTGCTGGCACGGCTCGACCGGGCCGAAGCGGCACTGCGCCGGCTGGGCTTCGGCCAGCTGCGGGTGCGCGACTACGGCGACACGGCGCGCATCGAGTTGCCGCTCGATGATCTCGCCGAAGCAGTCCGGCGGCGCGAAGCCATCGTGGAAGCGATCAGCGGCGTCGGCTACCGCTATGTGACGCTCGACCTAGAAGGCTTCCGCTCCGGCAATCTCAACGGCGCTCTTGCGGACGGCAACTGCGTTGTTTCCGCCTCCGAAGCAGAGACCGGCGGATGAGCGTGACCGAGACAGGTGCCGATGCCCCTGCGGTGCCGCCCGACGCCTCGGTGCCGCGATCGGTGGACGAAGCGGCCGCGCTGCTGGCTGATGGGGCGATCGCTGCTCTGCCCGGATGGGTGGAGCGGTGCGTTGTGGAGGCGTGCGAGCGTGCTGGCGTGACCGCACAGGAGCTCGGCGAGCTGGCACAAGCGGCGGGCGAGCAGTGCGTCGCCGAGATTGGCCCGCCGTTACGCGACCTGCTGGCCACCGATGTCGACGAGCAGCAGACCACGCCGCTGAGCGTGCTGCGCGGCGCCGTGCGATTCCCGACCGAGGTGCTGGCCGACGGCGGTGTGCCAGCACTCGAGCGCGACGATTTCGACGCCTCCCGCTTTCCCGACGATCCCTACGGACTCACCCCGGCCTCGTTCGCCGACATCGAACCCGACCTCGGCCCGATGGGCATCGCTTGGGGAGCGGCGAAAGCGTTCGAAGTGCTGCAGCGCCGAAGAGCAGAGGGGCAGAGATGACGGCCTTCGGCGAGCGGCGGGCTGCCCTGATCCGAACGGCTGACGCAGCCGAGCTGCCGGCGGCGCTGTCTGCGCTGACCGACTCGTGGCTGGCTGAGCGCTTCGAGACGGAAGCTGCCGAGTGCGCGCCGGCGAGCGCGCCGGAGGACAGCGCAAACGGGGCAGGCACGGGCGTGGCGCTCGTGGCGGTCGGCGGGTACGGCCGCGGCGAGCTGTGCCCCGGCAGCGACATCGATCTCCTCCTGCTGCACGACGGCCGCGAGTCGCTGCTGGAGGGCCAGGGTGCACTCGGAGACAGCTTGCAGGGCGGCAACCTGGCCGATCGCCTGTGGTACCCGATCTGGGACGAGAAGCTGAAGCTGGGCCATGCCGTGCGATCGCTGTCCGACACGCTGGACTTGGCAGCCTCGGACATCGACACGGCAACGGCGCTGGTCGATGCCCGCCATCTCGCCGGCGACGATGCCCTGACAGCACGGCTCATCGAGGGAGTGAAGGCCGACTGGCGCGACAACGCATCGGGGCGGCTCGACGAGCTGCAGCGCGCCGTGAGCCGCCGGCATAGCCAGAGCGGCGAGGTGGCATTCCTGCTGGAACCCGATCTGAAGACCGGCCGCGGCGGGCTGCGCGACGCGCACGCGATCCGCTGGGCGCGGCTGGCGGGTGCCGAACTCCCGGCCGCGGACAGCGAACGCCTCGCCGAGGCCTACCAGACGCTGCTGCGGGCACGCGTGGAGCTGCATCGCACCACCGGCCTGCGCAGCGACGTGCTGTCGGCTGACGATCAAGACGCCGTGGCCGCGCGATCAGGCGCCATCGACGCCGATGCGTTCGTGGCCGAGATCGCACAGGCCGGGCGCATCATCGCCTTCCTGTCGGACCAGCTGTGGTCGAGCGTTGCCCGCCAGCACGCTGAGCTCGCAACCCCCGAGGTCGACATCGCCGGGCTGTCGGTGCGCGACGGCGAGCTGGTGATCGACGGCGACCCCGCCACCGATGTCGTGCTGGTGCTGCACGCAGCGGTGCAGTCGGCCCGCAGCGCAATGCCGATCAGCCGGGCCAGCCTCGACAAGCTGGCCGAGCGGCAGGCGAACTTCCCGGACCCGTGGCCCCACGGCGCACGAGCGCTCTTCGTCGAGCTGCTGAGCTGCGGGCACAAGGCCATCGACGTCATCGAGACGCTCGACTACTTCGACGTGTGGACGCGGGTGCTGCCCGAGTGGGCGCCCAACCGCAATCGTCCCCAGCGCTCCCGCTACCACCGCTTCACGGTGGACCGGCACCTGCTCGAGGCCGTCGCGACCGCAGCCCGCTTCACCCACCGGGTAGCACGCCCCGACCTGCTGGTGATGGGGGCGCTGCTGCATGACATCGGCAAGGGCTACCCCGGCGATCACACGCAGGCCGGCATGCGGCTGGCCGGCCCCATCGCCCGGCGCTGCGGCTGGAGCGCCGACGACGCCGACACGCTGGTGCGCCTCGTGCAGCACCACCTGCTGCTGACCGACGTCGCGACCCGGCGCGACCTCGACGACCCGCTCACCGTGGCCACGGTCGCCCGGGCCGCCCAGACGCCGGAGTTCCTGGAGCTGCTGGCCGTGATGACCGAGGCGGACTGCCTGGCTACCGGGCCGATGGCGTGGGGGGAGTGGACGTCGAACCTGGTGACCGCCCTGGTCGAGATGACCACCGAGCACATGAGCGGTGCGGATCAGGCATCGCCGGGCCACCGCCGACTGCTCACCGAAGAGGTCGTGGAGCTGATGGCGGCAGGCGATACGGCTCTGCGTGTGGACGACGATGTGCTGACCGTGGTGGCGCCCGACGAGCGCGGCCTGTTCAGCCGAGCCGCGGGCGTGCTGGCGCTGCGGGGCCTCGACGTGCTGCAAGCCGACGCCTACTCGAGCCCGGCGGGCATGGCAGTGTCATCATTCCGGATCGTGCCGCCCGACACGCCGGTGGACTGGGACAGGGTCATCTTCGACGTACGTCGGTCGCTGCGCGGGCACTTGGCGCTGGAGGCGCGCATCGCCGAGCGGGCGCGGGTGTACCGGCGGCGGCGGGCGCTGTCGGCGACACGGGCCGCCACGAGGGTCACGTTCGATGCCGAGTCGGCCACTGGGGCCACGATCGTGGAGGTCCGCACCGAGGACCACATCGGTGTGCTCTACAAGGTCACCCGGGTGCTGGCCGAGATGGGCCTCGACATCCGATCGGCCAAGATCCAGACGCTGGCGAACGAGGTGGTCGACTCGTTCTATGTGGTCGGCCCCGACGGGCCGGTCATCGACGAGTCACACCAACGAGAGGTGGAGCTGGCCCTGCGCCACGCCTTGTCGTAGGGCTGATCAGTCTGGTTCTTGCTGACGCAGCTGATCAATCTGGTTCCTGCTGACGCAGGAACTGCTCCAGCTCGTCGATGAGGCCGTCGGGGTTCTCGACCATCTCGCTGAAGTCCTCCACGGCTTCGGCGGCCGACTCCTCGAGGATCTGCTGCGCGTACTGGGCCAGCGTGTCGTCGCCGGCGACCAGCTCGTCGATCTGGCGGCCGTAGTTGGCTGCGGCGCTGTGCAGCTCGGACTCGCCCAGCGTCACACCCAGGAACTGCCCCACCCGCTCGGCAAGCGCCAACGCGGCCTTGGGCGAGGGGTAGTTGTGCACGTAGGTGGGCACGGTCGCCCAGAACGACACGCTGTCGAAGCCCGCCCGGTGGCAGGCGTCGTTCAGCACGCCGATGATGCCGGTGGGACCCTCGTAGGTGGACTGGCGAAGGCCCATGTTGAGGTTGAGGGCCGTGTTGTTGGATGCGCCCACCACGTTGACCGGTGCGTTGTGGTGGGTGTCGGTGAGCAGCGCGCCCAGCGTGACCACGGTGGAGACGCCCAGCGATTCGGCCATCTCGATGATGACGTCGCAGAAGGTGCGCCAGCGCAGCCGGGGTTCCACGCCGAGCACGGTGACCACGGGTCGTCCGTCGTCGACCTCGCCGATGCGCACGTCGGGCGTGGGCCAGTCGATCTTGCGCTCGCCGTCGGTGACCTGCACGCTGGGCCGCACCGAGGCGAAGTCGTAGAAGTACTCGGGGTCGATGTGGGCCACCGGGTGGCAGCGGAAACGTCGGCGCAGGTACTTGGCGGACTCGGTGGCCGCATCGCCGGCGTCGTTCCAACCCGAGAACGCTGCAATGAGGATGGTGTCCTTGCCGGGTTCGGGTCGCTCCAACCACTCAAGATGGCCCACGTCGGCGAGGCTAGCGGCACCCTGTTGCGGCCTCACCCTGCAATGGGGCGCGCCCGCTGCGGAGGCGGCAGGAGATTTTGCGACCAGCGATCCAGCAGGTCGCAACGTCGCAAAATCTCCTGCCGCCTCCGCAGCTATGGCATCTGTGCCTTTGGCCCACACCCTCTGCAAGTTCGGTGGTCGTACGATGCGCAGCGTGGCTGAGCCTGGTGTGGGGATTGAGGTGTGTGGGGTCGTCGACGACGAGCTGGTGGGTGCGTTCGCGCGGCTGCACCCGCAGCTGTCGTCGTCGCCGCCGCCTGACGCCGCGGCGCTGGAGCGCATCGTCGGTCACCCTGCCAACACGGTGCTGATCGCCCGCGACGGGGCAGACGAGATCGTCGGTGCGATGATTCTGGTGCTCTTCCCGCTGGCCAGCGGCCTGCGGGCTTGGATCGAAGATGTCGTCGTCGACGAGGCCGCACGTGGGCGCGGCATCGGCGCGGCGCTCAATCGGCGTGCCATCGAGATCGCCCGAGATGCCGGCGCGCGCACTGTTGATCTCACGTCCCGGCCGGACCGGGAGGCCGCCAACCGCCTGTATGCCCGGCTCGGTTTCAACCAGCGGAACACCAACGTCTACCGACTCGACCTGTAAGTACGGTTTGGGCGCGAGCGTCTCGCTGCGCCATCTTGAGGAGGCCCCAGAACCATGGATCCAGACAGCATCAACTTGGGCCTGTTCGTCCTGCGAGTGATCGTCGGCGTCACGCTGGCGCTCCATGGCATCGCCAAGTTCCGTGGCGGCATCCGTGGCGTCGGCAACTGGTTCGCCGCCGAGGGCCTGCGCCCGGGCCTGCTGCACGCCTACCTCGCCGCTCTCACCGAGATCGGCGCCGGCATCGGCTTGGCGCTCGGGCTGCTGACGCCCCTCAGCGCCATGGCGTTCATCGGCGTGATGACCACCGCCGGGTGGGTCGGCCACCGCAAGAACGGCTTCTTCATCATCCGTGAGGGCTGGGAGTACGTGTTCGTGCTGGCCGTGGCCGCGGCGGCCGTGGCGGCCACCGGTCCCGGTGACTGGTCGGTTGACAACGCGCTCGGCCTCGACTGGAGCGGGCCGGTCTGGTTCGTGGTCGCCATCGCCGGCGGGCTGGTGTCCACGCTGCTGCTGCTGGCCGCGTTCTACCGGCCGAACGCTCCATCGGAGCAGTGACCGCCTCGCTCCGCTTGCGACACGTCGCCAGAACCCCTCGCGTCCAGAGATCCGCGCAGCCGAGATCCCGGCAGTGAGATTGTCGTCATGAGGCGCAAGCTATGAGGTGGGGGTTCTTCGGACGGCTGGTCGGCTACAGCGCGGTGTCGGCCGGCACGGTGGTGGTGACCCAGTCGGTGCTCGTGGTGGCCTATGCGGTGCTGGACTGGCCCGCGGTCGTGGCCAACGTGGTCGCGGTGTGCGTGGCCGCCGGGCCTGCCTACTACGCCAACCGGCGATGGGTTTGGGCCCGCACCGACCGCCATTCGCTCACCGGAGAGATCCTGCCCTTCTGGGCCTACAGCCTCGCCGGGCTCGGCATCTCCACGGTGCTTGTCGGGTTGGCCGAGATGTGGTGGCAGTCGACCGTGGCCGTCTCGGCGGCGAATCTCATCGGCTTCGGCGTCCTGTGGGCGGGCAAGTTCATCCTGCTCGACCGGGTGCTGTTCGCTCGGCCCGAGGCCCCTGCCGGCTCAGCCTCTGAGGGGCCATGAACTCCGAGCTGGCGGCGCTGGCCCAGCGGGTGAAGGGCTTCATGCCCCACGACGAGGGCTTGGCGCTGTATCGGGCCGCTGCCGAAGTGGCCTCGCAGGGACCGCTCGTGGAGATCGGCTCGTACTGCGGCAAGTCGGCGCTGTACTTGGGCGCTGCTGCGGCGGAGTCCGGCGGGGTGCTGTTCACCATCGACCATCACCGTGGTTCCGAAGAGATGCAGGCAGGCTGGGAACATCACGACGCTGAGCTCGTCGTACCCAGCACCGGCCGCATGGATTCGCTGCCGATCCTGCGGCAAACGCTCATCGACGCCGGCCTCGAAGAGGTCGTCGTGGCCATCGTGGGCGACTCGGTCACGGTCGCGGCGCACTGGTCAAGCGCTGCCCTGGTGTTCATCGACGGCGCCCATGGGGAGGCGCCGGCCCATGCCGACTACGAGGCGTGGTCGCCGAAGGTGGTGCCGGGCGGCTTGCTGGCCATCCACGACGTGTTCCCGGATCCCGCCGACGGCGGCAGACCGCCGTACGAGATCTGGCTGCGAGCCCTCGACGACGGCTTCCTCGAGCACGGCGCTGTCGGCAGCCTGCGCGTGCTTCGCAGACCGGTCAGCCGGCAGGCGTCGTGATGAGCGCGCCGGCGGCCCCGGTGCGTTGGTCGAGCGCGTCGGTGGCGAGGAGCACGGCCGCAGCGGTGTAGCTGGAACGCTCGGCGTCGGGAAAGGTCCGGGACTTGGGCACGACCCAGCCGGTGTAGTAGCTGCCGTCGTCATTGCGCATTGCAGATGTGGCCTCGACGAGCCGGCGGGCAGTGGCGATGTCGCCGGTGCGCAGGTACGCGAGCGCGCACTCGCAGGTCTCTGCTGCGGTCACCCAGGCCTGGTCGGCCACGCAGCGCACGCCCTGAGGCAGCAGGAACTTCGGCGCGCCCGCGGCGAGATGGGCGCGGGCCTGCGCGCCTTCGAGCGCGCCGCACAGCACCGGGTAGTACCAGTCCATTGCCCAGCGGTCCTTGGGCTCGAACGAGTCCGGCCGGTGACGGATCAATCGCTCGATCTCGGTTGCGGCCCGCTTCCAGTCCGGACGTCGGCGTCCCAGCAGGCGTGCCAGGGCGACGCCGCAGCGCAGCGAGTGCGCGATCGACGACGATCCGGTGAGCAGGGCATACGGCCACGGTGTGCCGTTGGCGTGCACCGCCCACGGGATGTGGCCGCTGGATTTGCGCAGGCCGACCACGAAGTCGAGCGCCCGCTCGACGGTCGGCCACATCGCCTCGACGAAGCCGCGGTCACCGGTGGCCTGCCAGTGATGCCACACGCCGACCGCCACGTAGGCGCAGCAATTCGTGTCGATCTTCGGGTCCTTGATGCCGTCGGCGATGTAATAGTTGTGCCAGCTTCCCGCAGCGTGCTGGTTGGCGGTGAGCCAGTGATAGGCGGCCTCGGCGGCGAGGTGCCGGCCTGCCGACGCCAGCGCCATGGCGGCTTCCACGTGATTCCAGGGGTCGGCGTGGCCCCCGTCGAACCACAGGATGAGACCGTCGGGCTGCTGGCACGCCTCGATGGCGTCGGCCGTGGCAGCGATCTGTCCAGGCGTGAGCAGTGGCGCGGTGACAACTGCCGCTTCAGGCTGCATGTGCGGCTCCCACCGGTTCGGCTACGTGCTCGGCCGCCTCGTGCGCCCGGGCCTTGTAGGCGTACAGCACCGTCGATTTGGGCAGCAGGGCGTTGAGCAGGCGGTCGAGCGTGCGGGTCAGCGGCGGTGCCTCGGTCATGTCCCACACCAGCAGCCGGTGGTAGGCGCGCACCAGCGGGTGCTGGTCGTTGTGCGGCCCGACCAGGCAGCGCAGCCACCAGTAGGGCGTGTGCAGACCGTGCGCGCCGTGACTGTCGGAGACATACAGACCGGCCGCTGCCAGCTTCGCCCGCAGTTCGCCGGCGCTGTAGATGCGCACATGGCCGTCGGGCACCGCGGGTGCGTGGTAATCGGCCGACAGCGCCCAGCAGACCCGTTCGGCGGCTCGCGCCGGAACTGTCACCGCAATCGTGCCGCCGGGCTGCAGCACCCGTGCCAGCTCCGCGATGGCCCGCTCGTCGTCAACGATGTGCTCGAGCACTTCCGCGGCAATGATCCGGTCGAAGCTGGCGTCGGGGTACGGCAGTGCGGCGGCGTCGGCCACGACTGCGTGACCGAGCTGCTGGCCGGCCGACGATTCGATCTCGCCGGCGTCATCCATGGCCGCGAACATGTCGGTGACGGCGCGCAGTTCGTCGGGATCACGATCCGACGCCACGGTGACGCAGCCGCGCCGGGCGCTCTCGAAGGCGTGACGGCCCGCGCCGCAGCCCAGGTCCAGCACCCGGTCGCCGCGAACGGCGCCGAGACGCTCGTAGTCGACAGTGAGCATCAGCGCGTGGCACTCACCCGGAAGTCGCGCCTGCGCGGCGGCGCCGCTGGGGTGTCTGCCAGCAGCGCCCGGTACTGCTCGACGGTCTTGCGAGCCGTGGCAGCCCACGAATAGTTCGCCTTCACCCGCGCCCGTCCAGCCGCTCCCACGGTTGCCCGCAGATCGGGTTGAGCGAGCGCCCAGCCGATGCGGGCCGCCAGCGCCTCCGAGTCGCCGGGCGGCACCTGCAGGCAGGTCTCGCCGTCGGCGCCGGTGACCTCAGGCAGCGCGCCACCGGTGGTCGCCACCAGCGGCACGCCGCACGACATCGCTTCGACGGCAGGCAGCGAGAAGCCCTCATACAGCGATGGCACCACGGCCAGCTCGGCCTCGTTGTAGAGCTCCACGATGCGCTCGTCAGGCACGCCGCTCACGAACTCGACGCTGCCGGCCAGATCGAGCTGATCGATCAGCCGGCTCGCCGCCGAGTCGTTCTTGGGTCGCCCGATCACCACGAGGTGCAGCGACGGATCCTCGGTGCGCAGCTTGGCCAGCGCTTCGAGCAGGTAGGCGAGGCCCTTCATGGCCACGTCGGCGCTGGCGGTGGTCATGAGCCGGCCCGGCACCGGCGTCACCTGCGACAGGGGTCGGAACTGGGCCGGATCGACGCCGACCGTCACGATCCTCAGGCGGGCGGGATCCACGCCGAGGTCGGTCACGATGTCGTCGAAGCTGTTGGTGGACACAGTCACGATCCGGTCGAGGCGCCGCGCCACCCGGTTCTGCATGCGGGTGAAGGCATAGAAGCGCCGCATGGCGAGCCGCTTGCCGCGGGTCGGCGCGTGGGCGATCTCGAGCCGCCGGTCCACTGTGATCGGGTGATGGATCGTGCCGAGCGTGGGCATGCCGGCCCGCCGCAGCCAGTCGATGCCATAGCCGAGGCATTGGTTGTCATGCACCAGGTCGAAGTCGTCGATCCGGCCGCGCAGCGCCCGGAACGCTCGCAGGCTGAACGTCAGCGGCTCGGCGAACGAGGCCGTGCAGGTGATGAGCCACTCCAGCACGTCGATGGGCGAGCGGAACTCGGCCAGCTTGGGCACCCGGAACGGATCGGGCATGCGGTACAGGTCGAGGCTGGGCAGCTCGGTCAGCTTGATGCCGTCGTCGAGGTGCGGGTAGGGCGGCCCGCTGAATACCTCGACGCTGTGGCCGAGCGCCGACAGCTCCCGGGCCAGGTGGCGGACATAGATGCCTTGGCCGCCGACCCACGGATGACCGCGGTAGGTCAGCAGTGCGATGCGCAACGGCGGCCCGCTGTCAGCCGGCTCGTCGCCGGGCTGCATGTCTGCCGGCCCGGTGTCGGGGTCCATCGCAGCCTCCGTCGGAAAGCGAGAACCCGGCAGGCACCGGCCCGGCAGAGCCGGATCGAGCAGGCGAGCTCGTCAAGGTCGCGTGAGGCTACTTGCCAGCCTGCCGACGCGAACCGGACGCCCGCTCGGCAGCGGAGCATCCCGACCCGGTGCCGGTACCGTTCGCAGCGCATGGCTGAGTCAACTGCCGCGGCGCTGCCGGCGGATCATCCGATCCACCGGTTGGGCGACAGCCTGTACCTGCGGGCCGCCCGATGCCGGCGGACCGAGCAGGTACCAGTGTGGTTCCAGCGGCAGGCCGGGCGCTCGCTGCCCGAATACCGGGCGCTGCGAGGGCAGGGCAGCATTCTCGACGCCATCGCCGATCCGGCCACCGCCGCCGAGATCACCCTGCAGCCGGTACGCCGCTACGGGGTCGATGCGGCCGTGCTGTTCTCCGACATCGTGGTGCCGGCCGCCGCAGTCGGCTTCGGGATCGACGTGGTGCCCGGCGTGGGACCGGTGGCCGGACAGCCGCTGCGCAGCCGCGCTGATCTGGATCGGCTACCGGAGCTTGACGCTGAGGCGCATACCCCCTACGTGCTCGACACCGTCCGGTTGCTGGCGGCCGAGCTCGACGTGCCGCTCGTCGGCTTCGCCGGGGCGCCGTTCACGGTGGCGAGCTACCTGGTCGAAGGTGCACCTTCCCGCCAGCACCTGCGGACCAAGTCGCTCATGTACACCGACACGGCGCTGTGGCACGACCTCATGGAACGGCTGGCGTCCATTGCCGTGGCCTCGATGCGATCGCAGGTACTGGCAGGCGCCAGCGCCGTGCAGCTCTTCGACTCGTGGGCGGGCACGCTGTCGCCCGCCGACTATGCGGAGTTCGTGGCACCGCACAGCAGGCGGGTGTTCGACGAGCTGGCCGACCTGGGCGTGCCCCGGGCGCACTTCGGCGTTGGCACCGGGGAGCTGCTCGACCAGATGGCGCAGGTAGGCGCCGACGTGGTGGGCGTGGACTGGCGGGTACCGCTCGAGGTGGCTCGCGAGCGGGTCGGGCCCGGCGTCGCGCTGCAGGGCAACCTCGACCCGGCCCTGTGCGTGGCGGGATGGGATGCCGTGCGCCCCGCCGCCGACCGCATCCTGGCCGCGGGCACGACCGAGAACGGTTACATCTTCAACCTGGGCCACGGCGTGCTGCCCGAGACCGACCCCACGGTGCTCGAACGGCTCACGGACTATGTGCACGCATACCGGCGCCCGCTGCCCAAACAGCCCGACTGAGCGAGCGGTGGCCTGCATCGTGGCACCCCGCAGTCGTGGTGACCTGTAGGCATGACAACTCAGCGGGTTGTTGTGGTCGGCGGCGGCATCGCCGGGCTGACTGCTGCATACCGCTTGCTGCATCCCACCGGGGCGGGGGCCGAAGTGCCCCGTGTGGTGCTGATCGACAGCGCCGAGCGTCTGGGCGGCAAGATCCTGTCGACGCCGTTCGAAGGGCGGCTCGTCGACGAAGGCGCCGATGCGTTCCTGCTGCGGGTGCCCTGGGCGATCGAGCTCTGCGAGGAGCTGGGCATCTCGGCCGAGCGCATCTCGCCGGCCGTCGGCGGTGCTTCTGTGGCGCATCCCGGCAAGCGCGGCCCGCAGCTCACTGCTCTGCCCGATGGACTGATCGGCGGGGTGCCCACGCGCCTGGGGCCGCTCCTGCGTTCCCCTCTGCTCGACTCCGCAGGCAAGCTGCGCGCTGCAGCCGACTACGTCCTGCCGCGCCGCTTCACCGCACGCCGCCTCGATGCCGCCAGCGTGGGCGACATCGTGCGGGCCCGGCTGGGAGCAGCAGTGGCGTCGCAGGTTGTCGGCCCGCTGCTCGGCAGCATCAGCGCAGGTGACATCGGTCGGTTGGACGCCGCAACTTCGGCACCCATCCTCGGCCAGGCACTCCAGCGCAACCGCTCGCTCATGCGGGGTCTGCGCCGGATGCAACCAGCGCCTGCCGCAGGCGCACCCGCACCGATCTTCGGCAGCTTCGGCGTCGGGATGGGCCGGCTTGTCCAGGCGCTGACGGAGCGGCTGGACGGATGCCTCTTGCGGCTGGGCATTCCGGTGGAGGCAATCCGGCGTCCCGGCACGCGGTTCGCTGTGCATACCGGGTCTGAGGTGCTCGACGCAGACGCCGTCATCATCGCGGCACCCGCCCACGCAGCGACACAGATGCTGCCAGCTGCGCCCGACGCCGCGGCCGCCCTTGGGCTCATCGACTACGCATCGGTTGCCGTCGTGACGCTGAGCGTCCGCCCGGACGCCATCGATGCACCGCACGAGGCCGGATTCTTGGTCACTCGGAGTACCGGTTGGCTCACGACGGCCTGCAGCTACGGCTCGGCCAAGTGGCCCAACTGGGCTGCGGGTGGTGATCAACCCCCCGAGGGCGTTCCGCACCCCGCTGGCGACGGCGTCGGCGGCGATGGCGGCCACGACGGCAACCCGAACGTCGTGCTGCGCGTGTCGGTGGGCCGCGACAGCGACGACCGCCACACGCGCCTCGACGATGGCGAGCTGCGCGACACAGTGCTCGCCGAGTTGTCGAGCCTGCCGCCGCTGCGGGGCCTGTGCGACCCCACCGTCGTCGCTTCGTGGCGGGTCTCGCGCTGGCCCCATTCGCTGCCCCAGTACCGGCCGGGACACGGCCATCTCGTCGACCGCATCGAGGAGGCGCTGGCGCAGGAGATGCCCGGCGTGTTTGTGACCGGGGCTGCCTACCGGGGCCTCGGCATTCCCGCCTGCATCCGGCAGGGCAACGAGGCGGCCGAGAGGGCCACAGCGCACCTCGCCTCAGCAAGCGCCACCGCTTCGCCGTGAACCGGTTGCTGCGCGGCGGCCTTGCGCTCGTGCTCGGAGCGCTCACCATGCTGTCGCTGCCGCCATGGGGGCTCTGGCCGCTCGGACCCGTCGGCATCGGCTTGTGGCTGCACTTCTGCAACCGGGGAGCGCGGCGCTGGCGCGACCGGGTCGAGGTGGCCGCGGCCTTCTGGCTGGGCGCCTACCTGCTCGGGCTGTTCTGGATGACCGAGCTGACCGTGCCGGGATGGATCGCGGCAGTGCCGGTCGAGACGCTCATCATGGCGCTGCCGCTGTCGCTCGTTCCGGCCAGCGGCCGATGGCGCGCGCTCGGCGTGCCTGCCGCGCTGGTCCTGGGCGAAGCGGTGCGCTGGCAGGTGCCCTTCGGCGGCGTGCCTATGTCGAATCTCGCGCTGGGCCAGGTCAGCGGGCCGTGGCTGGGCACCGCGGTGCTTGCAGGCCCGCTGGGGGTGATCGCGCTCGTGGGCGTGGGTGCAGTCATCGTCGAGCGGCTCTGCGCGCGCGAGTGGTGCGCCGTCTCCTGGCCGGCGGTGGCGGCCATCGCCGCGCCCATTGCGGCGCTGGCGTGGCCCGCCACCACTGTGGACGCCACCGTCACGGCGGCCGTCGTGCAGGCCGGCGGCGAACTGGGTACCAACGTCGACACGCCACAGCGCAGCGTGCGGCTGCGCCACCTCGACACCACCAACGCCTGGCAGGGCAGCACCGATCTCATGGTGTGGAGCGAGAGCAGCACGTCTGCCGACGGCCCGCTGGAGGCCTCCGACAACCTGGCCGAGTTGGAGGCGCTAGCCGGGTGGCGCGACACCGTCCTGATAGCCAACTTCTACGAGCGGGCAGTTGATGCCGAGCGGTTCCGCAACGCCACCGTCGCCATCAACCCCGAAACCGGTCTGGCAGATCGCTACGACAAGTCCCACCTGGTGCCCTTCGGCGAATACGTGCCGCTGCGCAGCGTGGTGGAACCGTTCGCCGACCTGTCGCTGATCTCCCGCGAAGCCATCGCCGGCGAGGGCCCCGGCGTGCTGGCGACCTCGCTGGGCGACATCGCCGTCGTCACTTCCTACGAGGTGTACTTCAGCGAACTCGTGCGCGCCGGGGTCCAGGCGGGAGGCCGCATCGTCGCGAACCCCACGCTGGCGTCGTCGTACAGCACCTCGGTGGTGCCCTCTCAGTCGCTCGCCAGTGCCCGGCTGCGGGCGGTCGAGACTGGGCGCTGGGTTCTGCAGGCATCCGCCACCGGCTACAGCGCCGTGGTGTCGCCCGACGGCGAGGTCACTCACCGCAGCGAGCTGCGCGAATCCATCGTGCTGGCCGGCGAGGTCGAGCTTCGCTCAGGCAACACCCCGGCACTGGCGCTGGGCTCCTGGCCGCTGATCGTGGCAGCCGCCGTGGTGCTCGCCTGGTGCGTTTCGACAGTCCGCAAGCGCAGAACCCGTGCGGAGGGGTGACGAGCCGCGAGTAGCCTTGATCAGCCTCAAAAGCGGTGACGAGCCAAGCGTGAGCCATCCGGAAATCCAGGCAGAACAAGCTCATATCGACCGTGCATACGCGCTGCTGGAGACGTCCCGGCAGCGGGTGACGCGGCTGCGCGACATGGTCGAGGTGGGTCGTGGCGGCACACGGCAGGCCCGCTTCGAACGCGACGTCATCGAAGATGCCGTTGCAGGGCGCCTGAGCCAGCTGGAGCTCGGCTCGTCGTCGCTGGTATTCGGCCGCATCGACCGGTCCGAGCGGCCGAGCGGCGACGACGACAAGTCCGACGGCAGTCCCGATGGCAATGGCGCCAGCGAGACCTTCTACATCGGCAGGCTTGCTGTGGCCGACGAGCGCCAGGAGCCGGTGGTGGTGGACTGGCGGGCCCCGATCGCCGAGCCGTTCTTCCGGGCCACCGGTGGCGACCCGCTCGGCCTGCTGCGCCGGCGGCACTTCGTGTGCCGTGGCCGCGTGCTTGCCGACCTCGAAGACGAGTTCTTCGACCTCGATGCGCTCGACGGCGAGAGCGGCGACGGCGACGGCCATCGCTCCCGGCTGAACGCCCACGGGGCGCTGTACGCCGCGCTCGAACAGCGTCGCGACGGCCAGCTGCGCCAGGTGGTGGCCACGATCCAGGCCGAGCAGGACGAGATCATCCGCAGCCCGCGCAAGGGCATCTTGGTCACCCAAGGCGGTCCGGGCACCGGCAAGACCATCGTGGCGCTGCACCGCGCCGCGTACTTGCTGTACACGTACCGGTTCCCGCTGGCCGGGCAGGGCGTGCTCGTGGTGGGTCCCAACCGGCTCTTCCTGCGCTACGTGGAACGGGTGCTGCCCAGCCTGGGCGAGGCCGGTGTTCACCTGTTCGTGCTGGCCGACCTGTTCAACGAGATCTTCCCCGACGTGCGGGTGCGCCTGGCCGACACGGCTGACGTGGCGCGCGTCAAGGGCGATGTCCGCATGTCGCAGGTGGTGAAGAACGCCGTGCGCGACCGGCAGCGCCCGCTGCGCGGCGATCTGCGTCTCGACTTCGGCTTGGGGTACGTCACGCTGGCGGCAAGCACGTCGCGGGCCATCGTGGCCGAGGCCCGCCGCCGTTTCCGCCATCACAACGCGGGCCGGGCGTACGTGGAGCAGGCGGTGTATGCGGCCATGTCGGCCTCACACCGCCGCCGCCCCGAGCCGTCCAAGCTGCGCGAACGGTTCTCGCGTCATCCCGATGTGATGGAGGCGTTCGAGCGCATGTGGCCGCTGCTGACGCCCGCGCAGCTCCTGCGCGACCTCTACGGCTCGCGTGCGCTGCTGCGGTCGGCGGCCGACGGGGCGCTGGCAGATGCCGAGACGGAGCAGCTGTACCGCCCCCGGGGCGACAGCGAGGCCGACTACGAGTGGAGCGACGCCGACGTGCCCGTGCTCGACGAGGCCTACGCCGTGCTGGGGCCCCGGTCGCGCTCGCGCAGGCGCCGCAGCGACACCGAGATGCGCACCTACGGCCACATCGTGGTCGACGAATGCCAGGACCAGCCGCCGATGGCGCTGCGCATGATCGCCCGGCGTTCGCTGAACGGCTCGATGACGCTGGTCGGCGACATCGCCCAGGCCACCTCCGCGCATGCACCGTCGAGCTGGCACGAGATTCTGGCCCACCTGCCGTCGGGGCCCGTTGCGCCACGGCTGTCCGAGCTCACGCTGAGCTACCGGATCCCCCAGCCCAGCCTTGAGCTGGCCAACCAGGTGCTCGCCGCGGCTGCACCCGGCTTGGCCCCGCCCGCCGCGGTGCGCATCGACGGCTCGCCGCCCCGTTTCGTGACGGCACCCGAAGATGTAGCCCAGGCGGTGCTGGACACGGTGGTGTTCGAGGCGGCCGAGCTGGACGGCGGGAGCATGCTGGTGGTATCGCCAGCCGAGTGCATGGACGACATTGCCGAGCTGCTTGCCTCTGCCGGCGTGGACTTCGGCCGTGCCACTGCGGCGAGCCGCAACGCCACCGGAGCGCTGCATCCGCATGTGACCCTGGCGCCGGTGCGGCTGTGCAAGGGGCTGGAAACCGACGGTGTGGTGGTGGTGGAGCCGGCTGCGATGGTGGACGAGGAGCCGCAGGGCCTGCGGGCGTTGTACGTGGCGCTGACCCGCGCCACCAAGCGGGTCGCAGTGGTGTCGTCGCGGCCGCTGCCTGAGCCGCTCCATTCGGCTGCTGCGTCATGCGGCGCTGGGGCGTGCAACACTGGCCGCACTGCCGCTCACGCCGCTGCGGCAGAGGCGAGCTCGGGAGAATCGCATGGCTGATGTCACGGTGACAGTGCTGGACAATGGACCGCTGCTGGTGCGTGGTCCGTGCCAGGTATCGGACCACGAAGGGAACACGCTGTCCGACGGCGATGCGGTTGTTGCGCTTTGTCGGTGTGGTGAGTCGAATACCAAGCCGATGTGTGATGGCAGTCATAACCAGGGGTTCGACGGGACGCTGAACCCGCCTAGCTAGTTGCTGCTCCTACTGGGTCGGGCAAGACGCTTGCCGCGTTCTTGTGGGCCATCGACCGGGTGATGAGCGAGCCCGAGCCGGATCGTGCGGAGCGCACGCGGGTGCTGTACCTGTCGCCGCTGCGGGCGCTGGCGGTGGATGTCGACAAGAACCTGCGGGCGCCGCTGGCCGGCATTAGCTTGGCCGCCGAGCGGCTGGGCGTCGACGTGCATATGCCGACCGTGGGGGTGCGCACGGGCGACACCAGCGCGGCTGAGCGGCGGCGGCTGGTCACCAGGCCGCCTGACATTGCCATCACCACGCCTGAGTCGCTGTACCTCATGCTGACCTCGCAGGCGCGCGAGACGCTGCGATGGGTGCGGTGGGTGATCGTCGACGAGATCCACTCGGTGGCAGCCACCAAGCGGGGCACGCATCTGGCGCTGTCGCTGGAGCGGCTGTGCGAGCTGACCGCCGAGCCGCCGCAACGGATCGGGCTGTCGGCCACGCAGCGCCCGCTGTCGGAGGTTGCCCGGTTCTTGGGCGGCAGCGATCCCGAGCAGCCAGCGTCTCGCCATGTCGAGATCACCGATGCCGGCATGACCAAGCAGCTCGACGTGGAGGTGATCGTCGGCGTGTCCGACATGGGCGATCTGGCAGCTGCCAGTGCCGGCGCTGCGCCCAATGGCGCCGTGCGCGTCGACCACGACGATGACTTCGCGCCGCCGCTTGCTGTGGCGCCGTCAGACGCAGCGCTGCCACAAGCGCCGACCGAGGCGGTGTCCCCAGATACGCAGATCCAGCCGGCCCCGCCCGCGCCGCAGACGCACTCCAACAGCATCTGGCCGGCCATTCACCCCCGGCTGCTGCAGCTGGTCTATGCGCACCGCTCCACCATCATCTTCACCAATGCACGCCGGCTGGCCGAGCGGCTGGCCACCCGGCTGAACGAGCTGCATCTGGAGGGGCTCAACCGGGCCGCCGAAGCCGCGGGCACCTCGCCGCCGGAGGGCGCCGAGCTGGTGCGGGCCCATCACGGCTCGCTCAGCCGCGAGCAACGGCTCGGAATCGAAGACGATCTCAAGGCGGGCAGGGTGCGCGCCATCGTGGCCACCTCGTCATTGGAGCTGGGCATCGACATGGGCGCGGTCGACCTGGTGGTGCAGGTGGCCTCGCCGCCGTCGGTAGCAGCGGGCATGCAGCGCATTGGGCGGGCCGGGCACCAGGTGGGCGAGCCCAGCGTCGGCAAGATCTTCCCCCGCCACCGGGGCGACCTGGTCGAGGCGGCGGTGGTGGCGCAGCGCATGGGCACCGGCGAGATTGAGTCGATCCGCTTCCCGCGCCAGCCGCTCGACGTGCTGGCCCAGCAGGTGGTGGCCATGGTCGCGGTCGACGACTGGTCGGTGCCCGACCTGCTGGCAATCATCCGGCGGACCGCGCCTTACGAGCAGCTCAGCGAGGAGGTGTTCAGCTCGGTGCTCGATCTGCTGGCGGGCCGCTACCCGTCCGAGGAGTTCCGCGAGCTGCGGCCACGGATCGTGTGGGATCGCACCACCGGGATGCTGCGGGCTCGCCAGGGTGCGGGCCGCTTGGCGGTCACCAACGCCGGAACGATTCCCGATCGGGGCCTGTACGCGGTGTTCACCACCGACGGGTCGCGTGTGGGCGAGCTCGACGAGGAGATGGTGTACGAGGCCCGGGTGGGCGAGACGTTCCTGCTGGGAGCGTCGACGTGGCGCATCGCCGAGATCACCTTCGACCGGGTGGTGGTCACACCCGCGCCGGGCGAGCCGGGCAAGATGCCGTTCTGGCACGGCGACGGGCCCGGCCGGCCGCTGGAGCTGGGCAGGGCCGTGGGGGCGTTCATCCGCACCATCGGCGACGAGCTGCCTGCGGACCTTGAGTCTCATCTGATGCAGCTCGATGCCGAAGCGGAGCGCGCTGCGGTCATGGCCCGGCGCGGCGACGTGGATCCGGCAGGCGAGCCGTCATCGGAGAAGGGCGGCAGGGCAGCGCCTCCGCGTCGGGCCGCCAAAGCCGCAGAGCCGACCGCTCGGCTCGTTGAACAGCTGCAGCGCGAGAACTGCCTCGATCGCTCGGCTGCGGTCAACGTTCTGCGCTACCTGGACGCGCAGCGGGCGGCGACCGGTGCGGTGCCCGACGATCGCACGATCGTGGTGGAGCGCTTCCGTGACGAGATCGGCGACTGGCGCATCTGCATCCTCACGCCGTTCGGTGCACGGGTGCATGCGCCGTGGGGGATCGCGCTGCAGGCCAAGCTCGCCGAGCAAGCCGCCGGCAGCGGGGAAGCCAACGGCATGGGCGGTGTCGAGCTGCTGTGGAGCGACGACGGGATCGTGCTGCGGCTGCCCGATGTCTGGTGGTCTGACGACCAGGCTTCCAACGGGTCTGCGTGGGACTCGCCCGGAGCCGGCGGCGCGCCGGTGCTGGATGCGACGGATCTGGCGCTCGATCCCGACGAGGTGCGCGACGCCATCGTGAGTCACCTGCCCTCGACGGCCCTGTTCGCCTCGCGCTTCCGGGAAGTCGCGGGTCGAGCGCTGCTGCTGCCTCGCCGCCGGCCCGGCGAGCGGGTGCCGCTGTGGCAACAGCGCCAGCGCTCGGCCGGGCTGCTGGAGGTTGCCGCCAAGTACCCGAGCTTCCCGATGCTGTTGGAAACCTCCCGGGAATGCCTGCAGGAAGTGTTCGACGTGCCGGCACTGGCAGAGGTGCTGTCCGACATCCGGTCCCGCAAGATCCGCATGGTCACCGTCGATACCGATGGCGCCTCGCCGATGGCGCAGAGCCTGCTGTTCGACTGGATCTCGGTGTTCATGTACGGCGGCGACGCGCCGCTGGCAGAACGCCGGGCGGCGGCGCTCGCGCTCGACCGAGATCTGCTGGCCGATCTGCTCGGCGCCGAGGAACTGCGGGAGCTGCTCGACGCCGAGGTGCTCGCCACGCTCGAGCTGGAGCTGCAGCGCCTGGCCGACGGTCGCCGGGCCCGCAGCGCCGACGAACTCGCCGACGTGCTAAGCCGTGTCGGCGACCTCACTGCAGACGAGATCGCCTACCGCTGCGTTTCCGACGCGCCCTCGTCAACGGCGGTGCCCACAGCCGATGAGGCACCGCAGGCCGGCGAGGCAGCGGCGCTGGTCGAGTCGCCGAGGGAGGGCTGGCTGGCCGAGCTGCTGGCCGAGCGCCGCGCCGTGGAGTTACGGATCGCGGGCGAGACCCGGTATGTGGCAGTCGAGGATGCCGCGAGGTACCGGGACGCCTTGGGGTGCGCCTTGCCCGTGGGCCTGCCTGCGGCGCTGACCGTCGATGTGCTGACACCGGGAACCGACCCGCTCGACGAGTTGGTGGCCCGCTTCGCGGCAACTCATGTGCCGTTCGAAGCCGATGCGGTTGCCGAGCGGTTGGGTATTGCGGTTGTGCGCGTCACGGCTGCGCTCAATCGGCTCGAGACAGCCAAACGGGTGACCCGGGGAGCGTTCCGACCCGACGGCACCAGCACCGAATGGTGCGACACGTCGGTGCTGCGAACCGTGCGGCGGCGCTCGCTGGCACGGTTGCGCCGCGAGGTGGAACCGGTGCCGCCCGAGGCGTATGCCCGCTTCCTGTCGGCGTGGCACAGCATCGACCGGCCGCGACGGGGCGCCGATGCGCTGGCCGATGCCATCACGCAGCTCGCTGGTGCGCCCGTCGCCGCCTCGATCCTCGAGACCGATGTGCTGCCCGCACGCGTTGCCCGCTACAGCAGTGCCGATCTGGACGCGTTGCTGGCCAGCGGCGAGCTGGTGTGGATCGGTGCGGGATCGCTCGGCACCAACGACGGCCGTATCCGTCTCTACTGGCGCGACGAGATCGCCACCCTGGCGCCACCAACCGAGCCCGAGCCCGACAACCCTGTAGCCGCGGCCGTGCTCGCTCGCCTCGCCGAGCACGGCGCCGCCTTCTGGCCCGACCTGCTCAGTGCAGCCCACGCCGCCACCGCCGACAGCGATGGGCAGGCCGACCTCTCAAGCTTGTCCGAGCAGGTGCTGACGGCATTGTGGGACTTGGTGTGGGCAGGGTTGGTGACCAATGACACGCTGGCGCCGCTGCGGGCACTCGGTCCTCGCCGCACTGGCCGAAGCAGATCTTCCGGCGCAGGCCGATCTGCAGGCGTCCGACAGGGTGCTCGCCGCGGTCGATCGGGCGTGTTGACCCGTTCGGGTCCGGCCCGTCGACGCCCCGGTCGCTTGCGCAGCGGCGGGCCGCCGAGTGTGGCGGGCCGCTGGTCGCTGACCTCGCTGCTGCGCGAGCCGGCGCCGGCACCCACCGAGCGGGCGCACGGCGGCGCGCAGGCACTGCTGGAGCGGCACGGCATCGTCACCCGTCCCGGCGTGCTGGCCGAGGGCCATCCGGGCGGTTTCGCAGCGGCATACGGCATCCTGCGCGCGCTCGAAGAGCGAGGCAGCGTGCGGCGCGGCCACTTCGTGGAAGGGCTCGGCGCGGCACAGTTCGCCACCGCCGCGGCGGTCGAACGCTTGCGGGACTACCGCGAGAGCTCAGACGAAGTCGTGGTACTCGGCGCGGCCGACCCAGCCCAGCCGTACGGTGCCGCGCTGGGCTGGCCAGCCAGCGACGGCCGGCCCAGCCGCACCGCCGGCGCGCACGTGGTGCTGGCTGACGGCACCCCGCTCGTCGCGCTGGACCGCGGCGGGCGCACCCTGCACACCTTCGAGCACGCCGCGGACGATCTGCGCTGGATCGGAGCGCTGCGTCAGGCACTCGCCGACGGCCGGCTCGCCAAGGTCGAGTTGGCCCGCATCGACGCCGGCCCCGCCGCCGAGCACCCGATCCACGACGCACTGATCGAGCACGGTTTCACCCCCGGCTACCGGGGTCCCACCCTGCGAACCTGAGAAAAACCTGAACGTGAGCAGAGGCCGGGCATGCGTAGAGTTGCGCGCTGGCCGGCTACCCCTCTGGGAGGCTCTGTGTCCGATTCAGCGACTGTCGCGGCTCCACCCACGCATGCAGCGGCGAGAGCCGTCGCCGCTACCAAGATCTACGGCTCGGGCGACACTGCGGTGCGCGCACTCGACGCCATCGACGTGACGTTCGAGCAAGGACAGTTCACCGCCATCATGGGGCCGTCGGGCTCGGGCAAGTCCACCCTCATGCACTGCATGGCGGGACTGGACCGGGTCACCGAGGGGCAGGTGCTCATCGGCGAGATCGACCTGTCCACCCTGTCCGAACGCGATCTCACGCTGCTGCGCCGCGACAACGTGGGGTTCGTGTTCCAAGCGTTCAACCTGGTCCCCACGCTGACCGCCATCGAGAACATCATGCTGCCGATGGACCTCGCCGGCAGCGCGGGCGACACCGACTGGGTCGACGAGGTGGTCAGCGCCACCGGCCTGGCCGACCGCCTCAAGCACCGGCCCAGCGAGCTGTCGGGTGGCCAGCAGCAGCGCGTGGCGGTGGCACGGGCGCTGGCCGGCCAGCCGCAGGTGATCTTCGCCGACGAGCCCACCGGCAATGTCGATCTCAACACGGGCGCGGAGATCCTGGGCTTCATTCGCAACGCCGTGGACGAGATGGGTCAGACCATCGTGATGGTGACTCATGACGCGATGGCAGCGTCGTACGCGGACCGGGTGGTGTTCCTCGTGGACGGCAAGATCGTCGACGAGCTCGTCGATCCCACACCCGAGCGCATCCGCGCACACATGAACCAGCTCGGCGCTTGATACATGCTGCGACTCGGCATCAAGTCGCTGCTCGCGCACAAGGTCCGCTTTGCGCTCACCGCGAGCACCATCGTCATCGGTGTGGCCTTCGTGGTGGCCGCGTTCGTGACGGCCGACTCGCTGCGCTCGGGTTTCGATCAGCTCGCTGAGGACATCAACACCGGCACCGACTACACGGTGCGCGGCGAGCTGCCGTTCGGCGAGATCACCGAAGCCGTGGCGCCCGCCGTGCCCGCTGACCTCGTCGACGACATCGCCGCGGTGGACGGCGTCGAGATCGCCAAGGGCGGGCTGTTCGTGGACGGTGTGATCCCGGTGGACGGCAGCGGCGAAGCCGTCACCACCTTCGGCCCGCCGGTGGCCGGCACGAACTGGCTCGAAGACGAATCGCTGTCGCAGTTCTACCTGATGGAGGGCCGCTGGCCGGTGGGCGGCGGCGAGTTCGCCATCGACATCACGACGTTCGAAGACGACGGCTACGACTTCGAGCTCGGCGGCACGTACCAGGTGGTGACACCCACCGGACCGCGTGAATTCACCCTGACGGGCGTAGCGCAGTTCGGCTTCCCCGAGAACGCCGGCGTCGGCGCCATCTTCTCGCTGTTCGACACGGAAACCGCCCAGGAGGTGCTGGGCTATCCCGGCGAGTTCACCGTGATCAGCGTGCGGGCCGAGGCAGGGGCCGACATCGCCGAGCTGCAGACCCGCATCGAAGCCGTGCTGCCCGACGGCGTCGAAGTGATCACCGCGGCCGACTCCGAAGAGGAGTTCAGCGACGCCACCGAGACCTTCATCGGGCCGTTCCAGACCATCCTGCTGGTGTTCGCGTTCATCGTGCTGTTCGTGAGCATGTTCATCATCTCCAACACGTTCAACATCGTGCTGGGCCAGCGTGTGCGCGAGCTCTCGCTGCTGCGGGCGGTCGGCGCCACACCTCAGCAGGTGCGCCGTTCGGTGCTGACCGAGTCGGCGATCATCGGCATCGTCGCCTCGGTGGCCGGGCTGGGTCTGGGCATGCTGGGCGCGCTCGGGATCAAGGCCTTGTTCAACGCGCTCGGGGCGTCGCTGCCCGAAGGCTCGCTGCCGCTCACTCTGCGCACCGTGCTGTGGGCCGTGGCGGTGGGTGTGGGCTTCACCGTGCTGGCCTCGCTGGTGCCCGCCATCAAGGCCTCGCGCATCTCGCCCGTGGCGGGCCTGTCGGAGGGCACCACCAGCGACGAGCGAGCAAGCCTCGGCTGGAAGCGACTGGCCAGCGGCGGGGTGCTGCTGGCCATCGGTCTGGTGCTGACGGGTCTCGGCCTGTTCGGCGACTTCGACGGCGCGACGCCGCAGCTCAGCACGCTGGGCGCCGGCGCCGCGATCACCTTCGTGGCAGTGTCGGTGCTCAGCCCGCTGGTGGCCAGATCGGTGGTGTCGCTGCTGGCGCGGCCGCTGGTGTGGATCATGCCGATCTCGGGTCGGCTGGCCCGAGCGAACGCTGCCCGCAACCCCCGGCGCACCTCCGCCACTGCGGTGGCGCTCACGATCGGCCTGGCCCTGGTGACCATGGTGTCGATCGTGGGCCAGTCGCTCAAGGTGTCGTTCGGCAACCGCCTGGCCACTGCGTTCACTGCCGATTTCATCGTGACCGTCGACACGCAGGCCGGGCTGCCGAAGACGCTCAGCTCGGACATCCAGGCGGCCGGCATCGGCACGCCGGTGGGATTCGATTTCGATCTCGTCCAGATCGAGACCAGCAGCACCGAAGCCCAGACCACGGTGGTCCAGTCCACGCTCACCGCAGCCCGTGTCAGCGATCTCGACGCCGTCATCAATATCGACGTGGTCGAGGGCAGCTTGGACGGCTTCGATCCCCAGCGCGGGCTGCTGATACACAGCGACGTCGCCGGAGATGAGGGCCTCGCGCTCGGCGATCAGGTCGACCTGACCTTCGTCAGCGGAGACCGTGTCACGGTCAATGTCGCGGCCATCTTCGAGGGCAGCGGATTCTGGAGCAACTGGTTCATCGACAGTGCGCTGCACTCCCAGGTGGCGACCACCGCGTTCGACGACATCGTGATGGTGCAGTCGGCGATCGACGACCCCGAGGCGGCTCGCGCAGCTATCGACGACGTGCTGGACGGCTACCCGCAGGCGGTGCTCGAAGACCGTCAGGAATTCCAGGAGAGCATCGAATCGAACCTCAATACCGTGCTCGTGCTGGTGAATGTGTTCCTGGGCTTCGCCCTGCTGATCGCGCTGGTCGGCATCGTGAACACGCTGACGCTGTCGGTGTTCGAGCGCATCCGCGAGATCGGGCTGCTGCGGGCGGTCGGCATGACCCGCCGCCAGATGCGGCGCATGATCCGCTGGGAGGCTGCGGCTGTCTCGCTGTACGGCGCCGTCGTGGGCGTGGTGCTGGGCGGGGCGTTCGGGCTGGCTACCTCGGCGGCGATCCCCGAGGACATCATCGACACCATCTCGATTCCGGCCGCACAGCTCGTGTTCTTCCTGGTCATCTCGGTGGCATTCGGGTTGATCGCAGCGCTGTTCCCCGCATTCCGGGCGAGCCGGATGAACGTGCTCGACGCCATCGCGGACGAGTAGCGCGAGGCAGGTGAAGCAGTGCTGAAGCTTGCCCTGCGGAACCTTCTCGACAAGAAGATCCGCTTCGCGCTCACGACGCTGTCGGTGGTGATCGGCGTGACGTTCGTGGTGGGGACGTTCGCGCTCACCGACAGCCTGCGCTCAACGTTCGGCGACCTGGCGGAAGACATCGCCGGCGAGACCGACCTGACCGTCAGAGCAGCGCAGCAGGTCGGCGGCGAGACCGACCGCCCGACAATCCCAGACTCGCTGCTCCACGACGTCGCTGCGATCGACGGGGTGGTCGAGGCATCCGGCACGGTGCAGGCGCGCAACGTCGTCATCGTGGACGGCGAAGGCAACGCCATCCGGCCGCAGGGCCCTCCGGCGCTGGGGATGAACTACTCATCCCGGGTGTTCTTCGTCATCGACGGTCGTGCGCCAGACGGGCCCGGCGAGTTCGTCGTGGACGCGACGACGGCGACCGGCAACAACCTCGAAGTCGGCCAGACCTACACCGTGAACGGGCCGGTGCGCTCGCAGCCCTTCGAACTGGTCGGCATCTTCAACTTCGGGTCGCCCGACACCAACACCAGCCTCGGGCAGACGATGTCGGTGTTCGACAACAACACGGCGCAGCAGTTCCTGGGCTTCGGCGACCGGCTCATGGAGATCCGGGTGCTCGTCGACGGCGATGTCGAAGAGGTCCAGTCGGCCATCGCGGCGCTGGGTCATGAGTACGAGGTGATCACCCAGGAGACCGCCGCTGCCGAGCAGTCCGAGCAGTTCCAGAGCGTCCTCAACGTGTTCACCTCGATCCTGCTGGTGTTCGCCTTCATCGCAGTGTTCGTGTCGGCGTTCATCATCAACAACACGTTCCAGATTGTGGTGACTCAACGCGTGCGCGAGATCGGGCTGTGGCGGGCCATCGGCGTCACGCCCAAGCAGGTGTCGCGCTCGATTGTCGTCGAATCGGCCGTGGTGGGATTGCTCAGCACGGCGATCGGCATTGCCGTCGGCATGGCGGTGAGCGTGCTGATGCGGGCGATCATCCGTGCGAGCGGTTTCGGTTTGCCCTCGGGGCCGCTGGTGCTGCGGCCTCGCACGGTGATCCTGGCGTTGGTGATCGGGCTGGGCGTCACGATGGTGGCCTCGATCGTGCCGGCGATGCGGGCGCGTCGCATCACGCCGGTCGCCGCGCTGGCGCATGACTACCGCATCGAACGCAGCGGGTGGCGCATGCGGGTCGCCGTGGGGGGCGCCGTCACCGCGCTGGGCGTGGCGTGTCTGGCGCTGGGCATGGCCGGGGTGGGCAGCGCTGCAACGGTGCTGGCGTTGACCGGCGTCGGCGCGCTCGTCGCCTTTGTGGGCATCAACGTCAGCAGCCCGGCAATCGCACGGCCGGTTGTGCGCGTGCTGGGGCGCCCCATCCAGGCCCTGTTCGGGATGCCCGGCAAGCTCGCACGCGAGAACGCAGCCCGCAACCCCCGGCGCACTGCGTCCACTGCGGGGGCGCTCATGATCGGCGTCACGCTGATGGCGACCACAGCGGTGGTCGGCGCGTCGGTGAGGAACTCGGTGTCTGATGCGCTGACCGATGCGGTGAGTGCCGACTACTTCATTCGCAGCGAGGGTTCGCAGTTCGACCCGGCGACCGGATTCCCGGCGCAGGTCATGGACGACCTGGGCGATCTTGACATTCTCGAGAGTGTCGTCGGCTACCGCGTGGCGTTCGGTGGCATGGTCGTGGGCGGCCAGAGCCGCGACCTTGTCAGTGCCGACTTCGATGCCGTGGAGGAGCATCTGGACGGCGGTGTGATCTCGGGGTCAATCGCCGCTGGCGACCCGCTCACCGGCGTGGCGCTCCATGTCGACCCTGCTGAAGATCTCGGCCTCTCTGTCGGAGACACGCTCGAAGCGACGTTCCCCGACAACGAGACGGTGACGCTGACGGTGGCTGCGATCTACGCGGATGCGATCATCTACGGCAACTGGCTCGTCGACAACGCCCTGTGGGAGCAGCACCTCAGCCGCCGCGACTACCGCTTCGGCACCGCCGTGGTCGCCGGGCTGGGCGATCTGGCCGCAGACCCACAACTCGCCCGGTCTCAGGCCGAGCTGCTCGAGCGCAGCGAGATCGCCATTGCTGAGACGGTGGCTGGCTTTCCCGGCGTCATCGGCGAGAACCGGGCCGAGTTCCGCGAGGCCAACGAGGAACTGGTCAACTCGATCTTCGCCGTCATCACGGTGCTGCTGGGCCTGTCGTTCGTGATCGCACTCGTCGGCATCACCAACACGCTGGCGTTGTCAGTGTTCGAGCGCACCAGGGAGATCGGCCTGCTGCGGGCGGTGGGCATGACCCGGCGCCAACTGCGGCGCGCCGTGCGGTGGGAGGCAGCGATCGTGGCCACGTTCGGCGGCCTGATGGGTGTGGTGGTCGGCATGATCCTCGGGGTGGCCGGCTCGCTGGCCACGCCGGACTCGTTCATCACCACCGTCGACGTGCCATTCGGAACGCTTGCGATCTACGTCGTCGCCGCCGCATTGGCAGGCCTGCTGGCGGCTGTGCTGCCGGCCCGCCGCGCCGGGCGCATGAACATCCTGGACGCGATCGCCCACGAGTGACCGGAATCAGCCGGCTTCAGCCTGATTGAGGCGTCGTTTCTAGAATGCCGCGATGAAGTGTCCTGCGTGCGCCACTGAGGTCCCGCAGGGCGCACGCTTCTGCCATACCTGCGGCAACCTGCTCGTCTCTACCGAGGAGCGCCGCGTCGTCACGGTGTTGTTCGCCGACCTGGTCGGGTTCACCTCGATGAGCGAGGCCGCCGACCCCGAAGAGATCAAGCATCTGATCGACCAGTGCTTCCAGCGGCTCGTGGCCGACGTGACTGCGTTCGGGGGCACGGTCGACAAGATCATCGGCGACGCGATCCTGGCGCTGTTCGGCGCGCCCACGGCGCACGAAGACGACCCTGAGCGGGCGCTGCGGGCCGCGTTCCGCATGCAGCGCTCGCTGGAGGCTTTCAACGCCGAGCGCAATCTCGACCTGCGCATCCGCATCGGCATCAACACCGGCGAGGTGCTGGTGGGGGCGCTGCGGGCGGGCGGCGACTACACGGCCATGGGCGACACGGTGAACATCGCGAGCCGGCTGGAGACGCTCGCCGAAGCCGGCGAGGTGCTGGTGGGCCCGACGACGCAGGCGGCCACGGCTGCCATTGCGAACTACACGCCCCGGGGCGAGATCGGCCTGCGCGGGCGTGACGAGCCCGTGCCGGTCTTCGTGGCCAGCGGCGAGCTGGCGCCGCCCGGCCGCCACCGCAGCGCCACGATCTCGCCGCTGGTGGGGCGCGATCTCGAACATGCCCTGCTGGAGACCGCGATCGACACCGCGGTGGCCCGCCGGCGGGCAGGGCTGTGCCAGATCGTGGGCGAGGCGGGCATGGGCAAGACGCGCCTCGCCCGTGAGGCCGCGCATGGCGCCACCGAGCGCCACGACGCGATGGTGCTCGAGAGCATGGCGCTGCCCTACGACGAGACCAACCCGCTGCGCTGCCTGGGCGATGCCATCGCGACGGCAGCAGGAGTCAAGGCCGGCGACTCGACCGTGCAGGCCACGCGGCGTGTCTCGTCGCTGGTGGCCGACGTGCTGCGGCCCACCAACGGCAACGGCGAGAGCCAAATCGTCAACTACGAGGAGATCGATGAGATCACCGATGTGGTGCTCGCCGTGCTGGGCCGGGTGGGCAGCGGCGATCCCGCCGAGATCGAGTGGCGGGCCGAGGCCACTTTCCGCTCCCTGCGCCGCTTCCTGGGAGCGATGACGCGTCGCCAGCCCGTCGTGCTGCTGCTGAGCGATGTGCACTGGGCCGAAGAGCGGCTGCTCAGCGTGCTCGAGCAGCTGCTGGCAGCACTGGCCAACCAGCCGTTCGTGGTGATCACCACGGCCCGCTGGAACGTGGACGAGCAGCGCTGGACGGTACCGCCGGGCCGTCACAGCACAGTGGTGCTGAACCTGGATCCGCTGAGTCGCGAGGCCACCGCCGAGCTGGCCGCCGAGCTGCTGGGCGGCAGCGCTCCCGCCTACCTGGCCGATCAGCTCTACGAGCGCAGCGGCGGCAACCCGTTCTTCCTCGAGGAGATGTGCGTGCTGCTGCGTGAATCGGGTGTGGTGGGCCCCGGCGCCCGCCCCGATCACGAGGAACGGTCGCTGGCGGAGATGCCCGACACGCTGCGCGGGCTGGTTGCCGCCCGTCTCGACACGCTGAGCTCGCCAGAGCGGCGGCTGGTGGACGCCGCATCGGTGCTCGGCGGCGGCGGCTCGACCAGCGAGCTGCTGGAGATGACGGCGGCCACGAATCCCGACACCAGTGCCGAGAGCGACACTGCCACCTTCCAGCGGCTGGTCGACAAGGACATCTTCACCAGCGAGGCAGATGTCTGGACATTCCGCAGCGACGTGGTGCGCGACGTGGCCTACAGCATGCTCACCAAGACCGACCGGGCCGAACGGCATCTTGATGTCGCTTTGTGGCTGGCGCAGAACCGGGACGATCCCGCCAGCGATTCGGTGGGCGTGATTGCCGATCATTTCGCCTCGGCGGT
The DNA here is from genome assembly GCF_028283155.1 of Candidatus Poriferisodalis multihospitum. Taxonomy (NCBI): domain Bacteria; kingdom Bacillati; phylum Actinomycetota; class Acidimicrobiia; order Acidimicrobiales; family Candidatus Poriferisodalaceae; genus Candidatus Poriferisodalis; species Candidatus Poriferisodalis multihospitum. The sequence continues at coordinate 29,552 of NZ_JAPYOK010000108.1, forward strand.
GGAGCTGGGTGCCGATGCCGGCCAGCCGGCTGGGGCCGGGACCGCTGATGAGTCATTCGAGGGCGGCATGACCGAGGTGGCCATCGAGTGGCTGGGCCGTGCCGGCAAGTGGGCCGCTGCCCGAGACAGCCACTACGCCGCGGCGCAGTTCTACCGGCGCGCCATCGAGATGCTCGGCGATGCCGACCCGCGCCTTATTGACATGTCGCTGGGCCGGGCGGCTGCGCGCCTGCGCCTGGGGGAGCTGCACGGCGCCCATGCCGACGCCGAGCTGGCACGAGCCCTGGCAACGCTGAACGGCAACCGGCTTGCAGCGGCTCATGGACTGCGGGTGCTGGGCGAGGTTGCTCTGGCCGGCGACGAGCACTCGGCGGCCGACAAGCTGCTGGCCGACGCGCTCGACCAGTTCCGCACCCTGGGCGAGGTGCGTGAGGCGGCCGAGTCGCTGCGGCTGCGGGGGCTGGCCTCGCTTCGAGCCGGCGAGTATGCACGTGCCGATCGCTACATCAACGAGGCCAACGGCACGTTCGGGCACCTGGGCGACGAGAGCGGTGTGGCCTGGTGCCTGCAGAATCTGGCATGGCTGTCGTTCGAGCAGGGCTTGATCGACGAGGCCGGCGATCGCATCACCACCGCCATCGAGCGGTTCGGCGATCTGGGCGACACGGTCGGCCTGGCGACCGCGGAGGGGCTGCTGGCGTTCCTGCGCTTCCATGCCGGCGATCGCGACGAGGCCGAGGAGCTGGCGACGTCGGTGCATGCCATTGCCCACGAGCGTGGCGAACGCTTCACCGAGGCCATGATGGACCTGCTGCTGGGGTCGCTCGGGCTCTGGTCGGGCCGGGCCGCAGACGCTGTCGAGCGGGCCAGGGCCGCTGAGCAGGTCTTCCGAGACGCGCACAGCGATTTCGGCGAGGTGCAGGCAATGGGGCTGCTGGGCCGTGCCTACGCGGCCGTCGGCGAGCTGCAGCGCAGCCGGGCGATGCTGGCCGAGTGCTTGCAGCGGGCCAACGACATGCCGGGCCAACCGCTGGAGGGATTCGCTCGGGCGGTTCGGGCCGGCGCTGCGGTGCAGATGGGCCAGCCGGAGATGGTCAAGGAGGATCTTGCACGGGCCGGCTGGGACCGGACGGGGGTCCATGAGCCTTACTCCGCCGCGGGCGCGGATCTTCATGGCGAGCGAGCGGCGGTCATCGGCCAGCGCGACCTCGACGTCTCGCTGGGGCTTGCGCTGGCGCAGCTCGGCCAGGCGGAGGACGCCATCGTCGCGCTCGAGGCCGTGCCGACTGCCGACTTGCCCTCCACCTACCTGCACTCGTGTCTCGCGATCGCCTATGCCACGGCCGGGCGCACGGTCGATGCGCTCGAGCAGTCGCGCTTCGCTATGGCCAGCGGCACCGGCACCTACGTCGACGTGCGCAACGCGCTGGTTGCGCGGGCGCTGGCACATGCCCGCGATGCTGACCTGCCGGCGATGGAGGCGGCGTTCGAGCAGGTGATGATTCTCACCGACGCCACCGACAGCCGGCTCAGCCAGACCGTCGTGCGGCTGGCCCGTGCCATCGGTCATGAGTGCTTCGATGCGCCTGACACTGCGGCGCTGCGGTCGGAGGCAGAGGTGGGGATCGCGCAGCTCGGGGCACGCCCAAGCGGCTGGGAGACGGCGTTCCGGCTTGCCGCCGGCTTGGAGGCCGCAGCGCCGGTCATCACCGGTCCGCTGCCCGAGGCCATTCCGTTCCCGGGACTGATGGATCAGTAGCCGGCACGGCATATCGGCACGGCATATCAGCAGGGCAGGCCGGTAATCTCGGCCCGTGTCACGGGTGCTGATTGCCAAGCTCGGCCTTGACGGACATGACCGCGGGGTCAAGGTGGTGGCTCGCATGCTGCGGGACGCCGGCTTCGAGGTGATCTACACCGGGCTGTTCCAGACGCCCGAGAGCGTGGTGGCTGCCGCCATCGACGAGGACGTCGACGCCATCGGGGTATCGATGCTGTCGGGCGCGCACGAAGCTCTCATGCCGCTGGTGGTGGAGCGCCTGCGCGAGGCCGGCGCCGAGAGCATTCCGGTGATCCTGGGCGGCATCGTGCCCGACGGCGACCTTGAGGCCATGGAGCAGGCGGGCGTGGCGGCAGTGCTCACCCCGGGCGCCACCGCCGACGAGGTGGTGGCTGCCGTGCAGGGCGCCATCGAGCGATCCCGCAGCACGCCGGCCGAATCCTGAAACTGGTCCCAGCCAGGGAGCCAGCGGGCCACTACGGGTAGATTGCCCACGGCGTCGAGTGAGGGCAGGGGCTCATGGACAAGATCGGTGTGGTGGGCTGCGGCCTGATGGGGTCGGGCATCGCCGAGGTTGCGGCTCGCAACGGGTGCGAAGTGAAGATCGTGGAGGTCAACGAGGATGCGCTGACCGCCGGCATGGCCCGCATCGAGAAGAGCCTGAACCGGGCCGTCAACGCGGGCAAGCTCGACGACGCCGGGCGGGAATCGGCGCTGGGCGCCATGTCGTTCGGCCTGGATCTTGACGAGCTGGCGGATCGTGAGTTCGTGATCGAAGCGGTGGTCGAGTCGGAGCCGGCCAAGCTGGAGGTGTTCGGACGGCTGTCGAAGGTGCTCGACGACCCGGCGGCAGTGATGGCCTCGAACACGTCGGCCATCCCGATCATGAAGCTGGCCATGGCCACCGATCGACCGTCGCAGGTCATCGGCATGCACTTCTTCAATCCGGTCCCGGTGATGGGGCTGGTGGAGGTCATCTCGTCGCTGCTGACCGCTGAGGAGACGGCAGAGCGCTGCCGGGCGTTCGCTTCTGAACGGCTCGGCAAGCGGGTGGTGGACAGTCAGGACCGGGCGGGGTTTGTGGTGAACGCCCTGCTGATTCCGTACATCCTGTCGGCCATCCGGATGCTCGAGTCGGGATTCGCTTCGACCGAGGACATCGACGCCGGCATGGTGCTGGGCTGCAATCACCCGATGGGGCCGCTGGCCCTGTGCGACCTGATCGGCCTCGACACGACGCTGGCGGTGGCCGAATCGCTGTACGAGGAGTTCCGCGAGCAGCTCTACGCCCCGCCGCCGATGCTCAGCCGCATGTGCGACGCAGGGCTGCTGGGGCGCAAGACCGGCCGGGGCTTCTACACGTACGGATGAGCGTTCCGCCGGGCATCGATGCCGCTGCGGTCAGCGAGTGGTTTGCCTCCCATGTGCCGCAGGCTGCTCAGCCGCTGCGCTTCGAGCTGATTGCCGGCGGGCATTCGAACCTGACCTACCGGGTGCACTGCGCCGACGGCTCGTCGGTGGTGCTGCGACGGCCGCCCTTGGGCCATGTGCTGGCCACGGCGCACGACATGGGCCGGGAGCACAAGATCATCTCGGGTGTGGGGCAGACCGATGTGCCGGTGCCGCGGGCGATCGCGCTGTGCGCCGACGAGACGGTGAACGAGGCGCCGTTCTACGTGATGAGCTACGAGGACGGGGCGGTGCTGCATTCGGCGGACGAGTCGGCGCTGGTTCCTGAGGCTGAGCGTGTGCCGCTGAGCCGGCGGGTTGCTGATGTGCTGGCTGCGTTGCACGCGATCGAGCCCGACGATGTGGGGCTGGGTGATCTCGGGCGGCGCGAGGACTACCTGGGCCGGCAGCTTCGGCGATGGAAGCGTCAGTGGGAGCAGTCCAAGACTCGTGAGCTGCCGATCATGGATGAGGTCGCCGCCGAGCTGGAGGCCCGCAAGCCCGAACAGGTCGGCTCGGCGATCGTCCATGGCGATTACCGGCTGGGGAACATGATCTCGGGCTCCGGCGGCATTGTTGCCGTGCTCGACTGGGAGCTGTGCACGCTCGGCGACCCGATGGCCGACGTGGGCTACCTCATGAACAACTGGGTGCTGCCCGATGAGCAGACGGCGGGCACCTCGGCGCCCACGCAGGCGGGCGGGTTCGCTTCTCGCAGCGAGATGCTGGATTGGTACGCCGATGCGTCGGGGCGCGACCTGTCGCAGGTGGATTACTACCGCGCGTTCTCGTACTGGCGTCTGGCTGCTATATCGGAGGGCGTGCTCAACCGCTACCTGCGCGGGGCGATGGCAGACGCCGAGGAAACCGACACCGATCAGTTCCGTGAGAACGTCGATTTCCTGTCGACCAGCGCAGCCGAACGCCTCGCCGTTCGCTGAGGTGTGAGGTGACAGAGCCACCCGCTGAGTCGCGTGGGGCGCGAGCGGACGACGACCAGCCCGCCGCAGCGCCGCCCGATGACGCGTTCCGCACCACGGGTCGCTTCGGTTGGACACCGTCAGCGACGCAGGCGCAGCCCGCTGTGCCGGCTGCCCCCGAATCCACCGATGCACCGACGGCGGCTGGCGGGGTTGGCGACGATCCGATTCCCGCATCGCCCGCAGTGCTGCCGGGGCCGGCACCGCTGCGCGAGCCTGCGGCTGCCGTGCCGCGGCGGGGATGCCTGCTCGCCGGGCTGGCGGCGGCGGTCGGAGCGATGGCGGGTGCAATCGTGGCCGGGCTGATCCTCGTAATCGTGCTCAGCGGCGACGACAGCCCGGACGCCACTGTGCCGACGAACGAGACCCCCGAGCAGGCACCGGTTGATTCCGACATCGCTGATGACTTCGACGCCTCGTCATCTGACTCAGTGACAGCAGCGGTGTCGGTGAGCAGTGAGGGCGCGGCAGGCGATGTGCAGCCGCCCGAAGGCTCCACCGGCGATGCCGACTTCTGGAGCCAGGTGCTCGCCAACTCCAACCTGTTCGGCAGCTCGGCATCCGGCGAGGCCGGTGGCCAGTCGGGCGATGGGACGGTCGACCTCGATCCGGATCTCCTCGCCGACGTCTGGGCGCGCATGCTCACAGGCGAGTCGGACCAGCCGGGGGCGCCGCTGGGCAGCCGCATCGAGGGCATCAACGTCAAGGCGGTGCTCGAGGAAGTGCAAGAAGCGGTGGTCATTGTCAGGATCACGACCGACGAAGGCGTCGAGCGCGGCGGCTCCGGGTTTATCGTCACTCCGCAGGGACGCATCGTGACGAATGCCCACGTCGTGGAAGATGCGGTCACGGTGGATGTGCGCTTCTTCGGCGGAGAGCTGGTGCCGGCGGAGGTGCTGGCCAGCGACCCGACGAGGGATTTGGCCATCCTGCAGGTCAACCGCGACGGATTGCCGACGGTGCGGCTGGGCTCCACTGACGGTGTGGAAGTCGGCGACGAGGTCGTCGCGATCGGCAATGCGCTTAACATCATCGGCGAGCCGACCGTGACCTTCGGCATCGTCTCGGGTCTCAATCGCTGGATTCCGCTGGAGGACAACAAGCGGTTGGTGCGCCTCATCCAAACCGATGCCGCGATCAACCCAGGCAATTCGGGAGGGCCACTGGTCAACGCCGCCGGTGAAGTCATCGGTGTCAATACGGCCATTCAGGCCTACTCGTCAAGTGTCCGCGGCATTGCCGAGGGCATCGGATATGCGATCTCTATTGACCACGCCCGTCCGATCATCGATGGATTGCTCGAAGGCGTCGTGCAGGCCAAGGCGTACCTGGGCGTGCGGATCGCGTCGGTCGGCGATCTGCTGGCGGCGCGGGAGCGGGCCGAGGCCGAGGAGCAGGACCCGCTGGAGGAACTGGGCGACGGCAGGCCCGAGACGGTGGAGCCGGGAAGCGGCACCGGCGATGACGAACCCGAGGACATCGACGTGCCGCCGGAAGTGACTTCCGGGGCCTATGTGGATTCTGTGGAGGCCGGACAGGCGGCCCAGCGAGCGGGCATCGTGCCCGGCGACATCATTGTGTCGTTCGAAGGTGTGCCCATCCGCACAAGCGAGGAACTGGTGGTCGAGATCTTGGCGAGGGTGCCGGGGGACCGGGTCCAGATGGGCGTGATCGGCAACGACGGCAGGCTGCGGACGGTCGAGCTGGAGCTGGGCGAGTTCCCCGACAGCCCTGAGAGCTAGCGGCCTCGTTCAGCGGCTGAGTCGAGTGGCGAAGCCAGACGCAACACACCCGGACATCGGCGGTTGCCGACAGTGGGGGGTGGGAGGGGTTTGCGCGGCCTGATTACTCTTGACGGCATGTGGGCGTTTCGGAAGCAGTCAACGATACGCAGCCCGGCCGGTGCTGTGGGCTTCCCCCGGAATCTGGGTGGCTTGCTCTAAGAGGAGAAGGGGAGCGATGCCTGGGACAAGAAGAAGGTTCGATCCGGAGTTTCGTGCTGGTGCGGTGCGGATCGTGGTCGAGACCGGCAAGCCGATCGCTGTGGTGGCCCGGGATCTCGGCATTCATGCGGGGACTTTGGGCAACTGGGTCAAGGCGGAGCGCCAGGATGCCGGGGAGGGTGCGCTCGATGCTGACGAGCGTGCCGAGCTGGTGCGGCTGCGGCGCCGCTGCGCTGAGCCGGGGGATGGAGCGCGATGTGCTCAAACGATCCGTGGTCGGTTGGGTGAACGAC
>NZ_JAPYOK010000109.1:0-123457 GCF_028283155.1 Candidatus Poriferisodalis multihospitum
GTGGCGATGGTGGGCGTCTCCGCCAACCCGGCCCGACCGTCGAACTTTGTGGCGACCTACCTGCTGAGCTCGAGCACAGACTTCGACGTGTACTTCGTGAACCCTGTGGTCGAGGAGATTCTGGGCCAGCCGTGCTACCCGAGTCTCGCCGATCTGCCGGTGGTGCCCGATCTCGTGGACGTGTTCCGGCGGCCGGACGACCTGCCCGGCGTGGCAGCCGAGACCATCGACATCGGGGCGCAGGCACTCTGGGTGCAGCTAGGACTGTGGAGCCCTGAGGCCGCCAAGCTCGCCCACGACGCGGGCCTTGATGTGGTGATGGACCGCTGCCTGAAGATCGAGCACGCCAGGTTCCATGGCGGCCTGCACCTGGCCGGGTTCGACACAGGCGTCGTGGACTCGCGCCGCAGCGTGGGCATTCGCTAGCCGGCGACAGGCCGGTACCGATGCGAGCCTTCGAGCGGGGAATCGGCCGGCGGCGGCGATGCGGGTTCGGCCTGCTCGTGGCACTGCTGCTGGCGACTGCCTGCTCTTCGCCCGAGGTGAGCGAGCCGGCGTCCGCGACGAGTGAGGCGGCAGTGGCCGACGCTGATCCTGCGCAGACGGCCGCGGCCACCCCCGACGACGGCCATGCCGCGACAACCGATGGAGCTGCAGACAGCGCGGGCACTGCCACCGATCCGGTCGAGTTGACCTTCGAGGGCGGCCCGGCGGCCCCAGAGTTCCCTGCCGGCTACGACTGGTTCAACGTCAGCCGGCCCTTGTCGATGAGCGGCGATCTGCGCGGCAAGATCGTGCTGCTCGACTTCTGGACCCAAGGCTGCATCAACTGCATCCACATCATCCCGGATCTTCACCGGCTGGAGCAGGAGTATCCCGACGAAGTGGTGGTGATCGCGGTGCACTGGGCCAAGTTCCCCAGTGAGCGCGAGTCCGAAGCGGTGCGAGAGGCATCGATCCGGTACGGCCGCCAACACCCGATCGTGAACGACGATCAAGAACTGCTGCGCCGGGCCTACGGCATCAACGCCTGGCCGACCGTTGTCGCCATCGACCCATTGGGCCGGGTGTTGGGTCCCATCGCAGGCGAGGGCGTATACGAACGGCTGGCACCAGCGATCGGCGTCATGGCTGATGAGTACGGCCACAACGGCCTCATCGATCCAACGCCGCTCGGTGAGCTCCTTGAGATCGAGCCGGCGCTGCCGACCGTGCTGAGCTTTCCCGGCAAGGTGCTGGCCGACGAGGCAGGTGACCGGCTCTTCATCGCTGATACCGGCCGTCACCGGGTGCTCGTGGCCACTCTCGAGGGCGAGCTGGTTGACGTGATCGGCACCGGAGCGGAAGGTTGGACCGACGGCGGGTTCGCCGAGGCGTCGTTCCGGCGCCCGCAGGGCATGGCCCTGGCGCGTGACGGCAACACCCTGTACATCGCCGACCGCGAGAACCACCTCATTCGAGCTGCTGATCTGCGCGCCCGCGAGGTGACCACCATCGCCGGAACCGGCGAACCGGTCACGGTGTTCCATCGCGGACCGGCTGCACAGACCGCCATCGCCTCGCCGTGGGACCTGCATCTCGAAGGCGAAGTGCTGTACATCGCGGGAGCCGGCCGCCATCAGCTCTGGCTGATGAACACCGAGAGCGGAGTGCTCGACTTCTTCGCCGGAACCGGCGCCGAGGGCCTCGATGACGGCCACCGCCTCGACGCCACGCTTTCGCAGCCTTCCGGGCTTGCGGCCGGGTACGGCGTGCTCTACTTCACCGATCCCGAGGCCAGCGCCGTGCGGCAGGTCTCGCTCGGCCTCGACGGCCGGCTCGACACGCTGGTGGGCAAGCACCTGTTCGTGTGGGGCGACGAAGTGGGCAGCTTCGACGACACGCTGTTGCAGCACGCCGTGGGCATCGAGTTCGTCCCTGGCTCGCAGGGCACCGGGTTGTTGTACGTAGCAGACACGTATAACCACCGGATCAAGGTGCTCGACCTCGACACGAAGACGTCATCGGTGCTGGTGGGCGGCGGCACGCCCGGACTGCAGGACGGCTTCGGAACTGACGCCCTGCTGGCCGAGCCGAGCGGTCTCAGTGCCACGACCGGCACGCTGTATGTGGCCGATACGAACAATCACCGCATCCGTACGTTGGATCTCGCCACCGGTGAGCTGACCACGCTGGCGCTGTCGAATCTCGAGATCGCCACGGTGACGATGGCCGGCGTGATCGACGACAATGTCGTGCTCCTGCCCCAGCGAGTTGCCCCCGGCAGTGTCGAGATCGTCCTGGACCTCAAGGTGCCTGAGGGGTACAAGTTCAACACCGACGGGCTGTTCGAATTCGAGTGGTCTGCCGAGGGCGATTTGCTGAGTCCGCGCGACGCGGCCCGCTACGAGGCCCGAGGTCCGGAAATGCCGGTACGGCTGACTGGCACCGTGGGCGCCGACAGCGGCACAGCGGTTCTGACGGCCACTGCAGTGGTGTTCTACTGCCCGGCGGTCGACGAGACCTTCTGCCTGATCCGCGACGTGAACTTCATCGCGCCCATCGAGATCGACCCCGCCGGTGGGAGCAGCATCCGGCTCACGCACCAACTGCTGGCTGCTGAGGAGCTGGAACAACGCCTGGGAACGGGTTGACGCCCGACTTCGGCTGCTCGCATGAGCCGCCGCCGAGCGCGCCGCTCCGGTATGGGCGATCACGAATCAAGCGCATTGTCTCGGCCGCGATGGCGTTGCTGGCTGCGGTCGGCTGGTTCGCCGTGCTGCCGGACGCCGCAGCCCAGACGTCGAGCGAGTCGGAGACCCCTTCGTTGGTCACCGTCGCGCCCGACGGGGAACCCGAGGGATCGGAGGGAGCACCGTCCGCGCCCCGGATCGTGGCCGTGCTACGCGGTCCGGGCGGCGTCGGCTACTGGGTGATCGGAGCGGACGGCACGATCGAGCCGGTCGGTACTTCGATCCTGCCGATCGTGAGCGAACCGCCTCAATTGACCACGCAGGTTGTCGGAGCTCGCCTCGGGGCGCCCGGGGCGCTCGGCGTCTGGCTACAGCTAGCGGACGACTCGGAGGTGGCCATCGGCGATCCGGGACCGACAGTCTTGACCGGAGAGGAGCGGCCCTTGGGTTGGCTCTCGGGAGTCGCGGTTCGTCAGCTGCTCTCAGGTGCGTGGTGGACCGATGTCGATCGGTGGTGCACCAGCGAGTTGTCGCTGCCGGTGCGGATCGGACAGACGATCATGACGGCCCTCGGCGAGCGTTCGCTCGGATTCGCTGTCGAGGAGGCACGCGACCGTCGGATCGCCGGCATCTTGGTGCAAGGGCCGGTGACCGAGCATGTCTGGCGCCGCATCGCCGAGCTGCAGGATTTTGCGGGTCGTATCCCGCTGATTTTCGCCGTCGACGAGGAAGGCGGTCGGGTGCAGCGGCTGGCCGCGGTGGTGGGGCGCTTGCCCTCGGCATCGGCCCAGACCGCCAGGTCGCCCGCTGAGGTAGCTGAGGTGACCGCGGATCATGCTCGCAAGATGTACCGACTTGGTTTCACCATGAACTTCGCGCCGGTCATCGATGTCGGCGCAGGAGAGGGCATCGGGGATCGCTCATTCGGTAACGACCCGGCCACAGTCACCGAGTACGGCATGGCGACCGTGGAGGGTCTGAGCGCCGGGGGAGTGGTGCCGGTGGTGAAGCACTTCCCGGGCCACGGCGCGGCCACTGCGGATACCCACGACCGATTGGCGTCCACGGCCCCCCTCGACGAGCTGCGCCAGCGCGACCTGATCCCCTTTGCAGCTGTCATCGGGGCTACTGACGCGGCGGTCATGGTGGGGCATCTGAGCGTCCCCGGCTTGACCGGGGGACTGCCTGCCTCGCTGTCGGCTGCGGCGATCGACGGGGTACTTCGGAACGAACTCGGCCACTCTGGGCTGGTCGTGACCGACTCTCTGATCATGGGTGCGATTCGCAGCCAGTGGTCGGTGAGCGAAGCGGCACTGCTGGCGGTGAGTGCAGGCGCGGATCTTGCGCTCGTCGGCGGCCTGGAGGATGCCGACGCAGCCTTTGCTGAGATCGAGACGGCAGTTACTGAGGGGCGATTGAGCCTGGATCGCATCGACGCCGCGGCAACCAACGTGTTCCGAGCCAAAGGCGTCTACGCATGCGCACTCGTCGGCCGCGACGGTCTCGGCCGCCAGGTGCTGTACGACCCGACGCTGGTCGGTCGCTGAGGCGCGGATGTCATAGCTGTTGAGGCGGCAGCGGCGCGCAATCTGCTGGTCAGCTTCACGGCAGGGTTACGGTCACTTCGGGCTCGGGAGGCGGGGGGCCAGTTTCGAAGTTCCGCACCACTTGGCTCCAGGTGAGCTGCCACTCCTTCCAGTGGGCACCGACGTAGGCAGGATCGGGACGGTATGGGTGCACCGCCACCCCGAACTCGTTCCACTCGGGCGTGCTGACAATGTCGCTGCGAGCCGGTCTCGAACCGAAGCGATCGCTGATGCCGAACTGGAACAGGGGCTCACCCATGGCGTCGATGAGCCGACCTCCGAGTGAAGCGTTCTGCGCTCCCGCTACCACCCCCGCATAGAACCCGATGCGGACGCAATCATCGGTTACCACTGCTATGTCCAGTGACGGGGGCAGGCCGGGTTGATACTCGGCGTACACCGACGGCAGACCGGTTGTGCCCCAGGTCATCGGCAGGCGTCCGCGCAGCGACTGCAACGTCACCGGATCCGGCTCGTCCTGGCTGATCGGCCGTTCTGGGGGCGGCTCCCCGCCGGCGAAGCGCTCGAACGTCGCAATCTCCCAGCTGGGAGCAAGTTCGACGTTCCACCTCAGCATCTGGTCGAGCACCTGGGGCCACGGCATCGCTTCGTCGTCATTGCGCTCGGGATGCAGTCGCTCGAGTGCCACCAGCAGGTACACGCCCATCCTGCTCGTTGCCGCATCCGGGATTACGACGGTGCCTCCATGAGCCGGGTCCCAGAGTGCGGCCAGGCCGCCGGGCACCGGCGGCGGCAGGAACTCGGCGTCAGGCAGCTCATCGATGCGCCGTTCTGGCACCACGTAGAACGACGGCAGGTAGTTGAGGCAGGCATCGATGTAGCTGATGGGCGTCATCGCATGATCGCCCACCGCCAGATCCTCGACCAGCGGACCGGGCGTAAGCGGCACGTACGGTTCAGTGAGCCCGGTGTCGATGACGTGTTGAAGGTCCAACGTGTCGACGCCGACAACCACGTCTGCGACCGGGTGCGCTCGGCTGCGTTCGAGCAGGTCGATCACGTCGTCGGGCGTGTCTTCCCGGAACACCACAATCTCGATGCCCGTCTCGGCGGTGAATGCTTCCAGTGCGTCGGCAGGCAGGTGGAAGTCACGATGAGTCAGGATGCGTACCGCGGCCGATCCCTGTCCAGTCTCGGCACACGCGGCGGCCAGGGCGGCAACCGCACACACGGCAGCGGCAAAAGCCCGGGCATGCCGAGCACGCCGGCGCGCCCGCTCAGGGAAGCGGCTTGCCATGTGTCTGTATTGCCAGCACAGTGCCGGCTTGGACCCTGACGTGGGCCTCGGGTTCAGTGAGTTCGTTGCTCAGGCCGAGCGATGCCCCACTCGCCAGCGGGGTCGCCCCGGTCAGGTTCCATCGCAGGCCGCTCGTGTGCAGGCTGGCAGTGCCGCCTACGGCCAGCAGTGTCAGCAGGTTCCCGTCGTCAATCGGCAGCTGCAAGCGGAAGCCCGCAGTTGCCGCCCGAACGACGCTCGCACCGATGTAGGCGGCGAGCGGCAGTGCGGCGTAGTACGGCCGTGCCAGCATCGTCACCGAGATCATCATGTGGTCGAGCCTGCCGCCCCCGCCGCCGAGCAACGCGATCTCGGCAGGGTCCAGCCCCCACGCGAAGCTCAGCGCCAAGTCCAAGTCGCTGTGCGCCTTGTGCCGATCGTGCCGCTGGACCACGAGATCAGGCCACTGGTCGCGTGTCCGCTCCAGCATCGCGGCGTCGACTGAGTCGAAATCGCCAACGACGACATGGGGACGCAGTCCCAACTGCAGCGTGTGCGCCAAGCCGCGGTCCACGGCGATGACGCATGACGGCTCGCCGGGCGGCAGCCGGCGCGGTGCACGAGGACCTCCATCGACGATCCAGACGCAACGAGCATCAAGCTGCCCCCCGCCGGACACATCCGCGTTCACGACACCAGTGTGATGCCCAGCGGCGAGGCAGACATGCCATAGCGGCGGATGCGGCGGGCGCACATTCCTGCCCTGCGGGGGCCGGTACCTTGCAGTTCAACGTGGACCTCGCCCGCCGGCTCGCCCGGCTGCCCCTGCTGGCCGTGATGATCGCGGTCTGCGCAGCCGTCGTGACGATCGGTGCCCGCGCCTCGGCGCCGCACGCAGCGCGCACGCTCGATGCGGTCGAACGAGACCGAGATCACATCACCATCGATCTGCGTCCCGGTGCCCAGCGAACCCAGGTGTTCGACTCCGACGGCAGTCCGATCGGCATCCTAGTGAACGACGTCGACCGCGAGATCATCACGCTGGACCAGGTGCCCGATGACGTGATTGCCACGATCGTGGCGGTGGAGGACAGCAAGTTCTGGCTTCACAACGGTGTAGATCTGCGGGCGACAGCACGCGCCCTGGTCTCGAACGTGTCCGCTGGTGGGATTGCATCGGGCGGCTCCACGATCACCCAGCAGATCGTGAAGCTGCGTGTGGTGGGCAGTGAGCGCAGTTTCAACCGCAAGATCCGCGAGGCGGTCATCGCCGCCCGACTCGAGGAGGATTTCACCAAGGAGGAGATCCTCGAGTTCTACGTCAACGAGGTATATCTCGGGAACGGGGCGTACGGCCTGCAGGCCGGTGCCGAGACCTACTTCGGCAAGGATGTCTCGGCGCTCGATGTCGGTGATGCAGCTTTCCTCGCGAGCTTGATTCGCAGTCCCGGCTTGTTTGACGGGTTTGACCAGAACATCGACACGATGACGCGGCGCCGCAGCAGGTCGCTGCAGCAGGCTGTTGACGCGGGGATCATCACCGAGGCCCAGCGGGACGCCTTCGAGCGGAGACCGCTGCCGAGCCGCAACCTGTCACCGCGCCGAACCGACGTTGCGCTCCGGCGTGACTATTTCCTGGTGGAGGTGCGACGATCGCTGCTGGCAAACCCGGCACTCGGGGACACCTACCAGGCTCGTTTCAGTCAGGTGTTCGGCGGGGGCTTGCGGGTGTGGACAACGCTGCGTCCCGAGTTGCAGCGGGCCATGCGCACATCGGTGGCAGAAGTGCTGCCGGAAGGCACGGGTGAGTTCGAGGTGTCGATCGTCAGCGTGGATCCGACGACTGGGGCAGTGCATGCGTTCATCGGCGGCCCGGCCTTCAGCGACTCGGAGTTCAACCTCGCCACTCAAGGTCGGCGCCAGCCAGGGTCGTCGTTCAAGACGTATGTGCTCGCTGCGGCGATTGAACGGGCCGGTCTGTACCCGTTCGACACCATCAGCGGTCAGGGCCCGTGCGTGTTTCCCAATCCGCCCCTCGACGACTACGAGGTGAGCAACTTTGCCAACAGTCCCGGTCGCGTGGCCACGCTGGAGGAACAGGCAACGGCCAGCTCGAACTGCGCCTTCGTTCGGCTGGGCTTGATCACCGGTCTGGACGAGGTGGTCGGCATGGCGAACCGGCTGATTGGCCGATCCGACGCAGACAGCTACCTGCCGTACCCCTCCATCTCGCTGGGCGCGCAGGAGATCACCCCGCTTGAGCAAGCTGTGGCGTACGGCACGTTCGCCAATGGCGGCGTGCGGATGGAGCCGTTCTATGTCACTCGCATCGAGAACAACTTCGGCGAGGTGCTCTACGAGCATGTGCCGCACGGCAGGCGGGTGGTGTCGCAAACCACGGCCGACTGGGTGACCTCGGTGCTGGAAGAGAACGTGCGAACGGGCACCGGCACGAGATCGACGCTCGAGAGCGGTCAGGTCTCGGCGGGCAAAACGGGGACCACCCAGCAATTCCACGACGCTTGGTTCGTGGGCTTCACGCCGCACATGTCGACCGCGGTATGGATGGGCCATCCCGACGAGCAAGTGCCGATGGGCGAAATACAGGAACGACGGGCAACTGGCGGTTGGATCCCGGCACGCATCTGGTCGGCCCACATGGGGCGGGCGCTGGAGGACGAGCCATTGCGAGTGTTCGCGCCCGCGCCGCCGCCACCACGGGCCAGCCAGTACCTCTTCCTGTCGGGGGACACCTGCTCGATTGCTGTCGCCGTGTCGCCGTCGGAGCCCCCGCTGGAGTTCGACCTGCCATGCAGCATGGTCCGCCCGACCGATGACAATGAGTTCGAGCCCCTGCCCGATGCGCTGTGCAAGGCGGCGGTACCCGACACCAGCGGCGAGTCGAGGTTTGAGTGGCTCCGCTGCACCCAGATCGCCACTGTGCTCGGAGCGCGAGCGACCGAACCGGTGGGCGATACTGGCGAGTCGCCACCGCCCGACAGCTCAGATGGCGCCGGTGAGGACAGCGGCGCGGACAGCACTGAAGAGGACCAAACCTGACCCCGATACACATTCACTGGACGGACCGGCAGCGATGACGCCGGAATCCGACGCTTCTGCGCCCGGCCCCGTTGTTGGCGACGAGGTGCCCGGGCCGAGCCCGCTCGAAATTCTTGCCCAGATCGGCGATCTCGACATACGGCTGGATCAGATCATCCATCACGTCCGAAACCTGCCGGAACGCGAGATCCGGGCAGGTATCGAGGCCGAACTCGGCGTGCTGGCATCCGAAGCCAAGGTGCTCGACGCCCAGATCGCAGGTCTGGAGCGCCAGCAGCGCAGGCACGAAGACGAGGTTGCACGCATCGAGGCCAAACGCGCCCACAATTCCGAGCGGCTATACGACAGCCACCTGACGTCACCCAAGGAAGCCGAAGCGCTCACGGCCGAGGCAGACGCCCTCGGGCGGCACCAAACCGAGATCGAGGATCAGATCCTCGATCTGATGGAGGAGCTGGAGCCGCTCACTGACGCTCGGGCCGACCTCGCGCAGCGCCAATCGGAAGCCGCCGAGCGGATGGCCGCCGTGGGCGCCGCAATCGGGGCAGCTGAGGGCGAGGCGGGCGGCGAACGTGACGAGGTGCTCGACGAGCGGGCGGCGCTCGTTGCCTCAGCCGATCCTGCGCTGGTGTCGATCTACGAGGACCGCCGGGCTGCTGCTCGAGGCACACCTGTGCTCGGCCGGCTCATCGGCCTGACCTGCAGCGCGTGCCATCTCGAAATTCCCTCGGTCGAATACGAACGCATCACCAACCTCGATCCCGACGAACTTGCCGAGTGCCCCCATTGCGGGGCACTGCTTGTGCGCTGATCTGTTGGATCCGCCGGTGCGCTGGCGCAGGGGGCCGGGCTGATGCTGCTGTGGTTTGTGGCGACCTCGCTCGTGGCGATGCGCTGGTGCTTCGGAGATCCCGCGATCGATCATCGGCTCATCGTGGCTGGTGCCCTCCTGCCCGACGTGCTGCATGCCGTCACTGGTGGCGCACCGCTGGCTCACTCGCTGGCGTTGCCCGTGTGCGGCCTCGTTGCGGTGATGCTGCTGACCGTCGGGCGTCGGCGCGCACGGCGCAGGTGGCTGGCGTTGCCAATCGGTGTTTTCTGGCACCAGGTGTTCGACGGTGCATGGACGCAGCCGGCGCTGTTCTGGTGGCCTTTCGCCGGCGATGCCGCCGATGCAACGCTTCCGCTGGCCACCCGGGGCATCTGGCTGATCTGCGCTATGGAACTGGCAGGTCTGCTTGGCTGCTGGTGGGTCTGGCGTTCCTCGGGCATGGCGCACGACTCGACGGCGCGAGCTGGCTTCGTGCGCACAGGCCGCTTGGCCTACCGTTCAGGGCCGCGCTACCGGCGCGGAGCGGGCGGAGACGATTCTTCATGATCCCCATGAGCCACAGCCAGCCATGCTGATCCTCGTGCGCCACGGGCGCCCATGTTGATGCTCGTGCGCCACGGGCGCACGATGGCGAACGCGGCAGGCTTGCTGCAGGGACGCGTCGACAACGAGCTCGACGAAGTCGGTATGCAGCAAGCGAACCAGATCGCCGCAGCACTATCCCGAGCCGACCAGCGACCCGACCGGATCATCTCTTCACCGCTGCTGCGGGCACGCCAGACAGCCCAAGCCACCGCAGAACTCACGGGCTTGGACATCTCCATCGACGGCCGCTGGGCCGAACTCGACTACGGCGAGTGGGACGGGATCCCCATCTCGGAAGTACGAGCCTCTGACTGGCAGCGCTGGCGAGCCGACACCGGATTCGCACCGCCCGGAGGCGAGTCGCTGGCACAGCTCAACAGCCGCGTCAGTGCGGCCTGCGATGAGCTGACCGCAGCGGCCGCAGATCAGAACGTTGCTGTCTTCACACACGTCTCGCCAATCAAGTCGGCAGTGCGGTGGGCGCTCGGAACCGCTGACGAGATCTCCTGGCACCTGCACGTCTCGCAGGCACAGATCACCAGCATCGGCTTCCGGGGACCGATGCCAAGGCTCGCGTCCTACAACGACACATCCCACCTCAGCCCGTGAAGCAGGGCGGTGAGCCGGCCTGTAGGCGGGATTCTGTCCGTCGGCTGCTGCCGCCGGGGTGGCCATCCATCTGAGCGGCCTACCCGGGATCATCGGACGGGCCGCCCGATCCCTGCTTGGCCTTGCTCCGGGAGGGGTTTGCCGATCCGCCGGAGTCGCCCCCGGCGATGGTGCGCTCTTACCGCACCGTTTCACCCTTGCCTGTGACCGGGCACCGAGCCCGGCCCATCGGCGGTCTGCTCTCTGCTGCACTTTCCGTCGCCTCGCGGCGCCTGGTTGTGAGCCAGCTCCCTGCCCTGTGGAGTCCCGACCTTCCTCGAATTGCGCCTTTCGTGCTGCTCCGCAGACTGCGGACCGCCGAAGCAGCTCAATCCGCGGCCACCCGGCCGACTCACCGCAGGCCCGAATGCTACCCAGAGGCGAAGCAGCGAAATGCCCGGTCAGGGCCGGCGGCGACGCGGCTTGTCGACATCCAGCAGCGACCGCCGTCGCCGCTGGGCGATGCCGGCCAGGATGCCGCCCAGCGTGGCCAGCGACGCTGCCAGCAGCATGACCAGCGGGAGGCCGAGCGGTGCCACCGCGTCGCCGGAGCCGAATCTGCGGATCAGCTGCACCACCACGGCGAGGACCATCACCGGGCCTGAGCTCAGGACGGCAGACAGCAGTTGGTGTTCAGTTGCCTTGGCCGCAGCTATCGCGCCCCCGGCGATCATTCCCCCGAACAGCAGGCCGTTGACTGCATACGCCGCAGCGGTTCGCTCCGCCACCCAGCTCCCGGCCACGACACCCACTACCAGTGCTGTTCCGGTGGACACCAGCGCGCCGCTGAAGACAGCCCGCCGCTCGACAGTACGACCAAAGATCTGCAACAGGCTGCGCATGACGCTCCATACTGAACGCTCAATAAGGCCTTGACAAACAGCATCGCATCGGCAAGATTGCGCGTCAGATGCCTCCCGTCACAGCACCGGCACCGTCCTCCACGCAGACCGCGAGTTCACGTTCGGCGGCAGTTGACCCCATCCGGGTCATCGTGGACCAGCACGGTGGTCTCTCCACGGATCTGCTTGCCTGGCAGCGTCATGCGGCGTGCCGGGGTCTCGAAGCCGAGATCTTCTACCCACCCGACAGCGACGACACCGGCGATGACGAGGCCGCATTCGAGGCGAAGGCGGTCTGCGCAGCTTGTGCTGTATCGGGCGAGTGCCTGGAATACGCCATCGCAGTGCGGGAGAAGG
Organism: Candidatus Poriferisodalis multihospitum; assembly: GCF_028283155.1. NCBI lineage: Bacteria > Bacillati > Actinomycetota > Acidimicrobiia > Acidimicrobiales > Candidatus Poriferisodalaceae > Candidatus Poriferisodalis > Candidatus Poriferisodalis multihospitum. The sequence continues at coordinate 11,820 of NZ_JAPYOK010000109.1, forward strand.
AAGGTGTCTGGGGCGGGCAGACCGCAGCCGAGCGTGTGCGCATCATCCGGCGTCGGCGCCGCGCCGCTGCACGCGCCCGTAACGCGCAGGCGGCTGCTTCATCGAACTGATGGGCAACTCTGAGCCTGACGAGGCTCACCCCCTCGAGCACTACGGCGGCTGGAAATCAGTCCTCACGGATCTGGTTGCAGGCATCGACTTGAGCCCCGAAGTGGCGCGGGCGGCGCTGGGCAGCATCCTCAGCGAACGCGCAACTGACGCCCAGCTGGCTGGTTTCATCATTGCCTTAGGCATGAAGGGCGGTTCGGTCCCCGAGCTCACGGGCCTCGTGGATGCCATGCACGATGCGGCGGTTCCCCTGACGGCCCCCGATGGCGCAATCGACATCGTGGGGAGCGGCGGGGCGCCAGTCCGGCAGCGGCACGCGCTCAGCGTGTCCACCATGGCGGCCTTCGTGGCCGCGGCAGCAGGCGCCGTGATCTGCAAGCACGGATCCGTCGCAGCCACCTCATCGTCAGGCTCGTTCGACACACTCGGAGCGCTCGGCTTGGTGATCGACCTCGATGGACCGGACGTAGAACGATGCATTGCTGATATCGGACTGGGATTCGCTTTCGCCAAGAAATTCCATCCGGCCATGCGCTTTGCGGGACCCGTGCGCAGCGAGCTCGGCGTGCCCACGACGTTCAATTTTCTCGGGCCGCTGTCGAACCCGGCGCGCGTCAAACGGCAAGTGCTGGGGGTGAGCGACCCGGTCATGGCGCCGCGGGTTGCCGGCGTACTCGCGGCCCGCGGCTCGGAACGCTCACTGGTCGTGCACGGCGCCGACCGGCTGGACGAGATCACGCTGACCGATCTCACGCGCATCTACGAAGTGCGCAATGGCGAGATCGCGAACGAGTACCAGTTCGATCCCACGTCGATCGGGCTGGAGCGGGTGAATCGAGCAGAGCTGTGGGGCGGGAGCCCGCTGCAAAATGCCGAAATCCTGCACAGGATCGTTTCCGGGGACGAGACCGGGCCCCGAGCTCAGATCGTGGAGCTCAACGCCGGTGCCGGCTTGGTCGTCGCAGGGCTGGCGGAGAACTTCGCCGAGGGATTCGAGATGGCCCGTGACGCGGTGGCTGACGGACGTGCTGCGGCAAAGCTCGAAGCGGCCGTCAGGCTCACGAACGAACTGGCCGCCAGTTCTGCGTCCTGACGTGGTTGTCGGACTCTCCTTGCCGTTTGGCGTCGGTGACATCATCCGCTTGGCGAACACGTCGGACGACCACCGCACGTCGCTAGTGGGCACAACCGGCACCGTCGTCGGCGTGCGCCCGGGGGATCGGCGAGTGATGGCGATTGTGGCCTTCGAAGATGGGCCGGCCGAGACAGTTCTGGTGTATGGCGTCGACGAAGCTGAAGTTGTCGAGCGCTACCGCCACGGCGTCTGAGCCTCAGGTTCGGCTGGTCAGTCGGCGCAGCAGACCTCGGCGTCGTTCGTTTTCGTGGGTGGGGATTTCTACGGTTGCCAGGGCGGCGGCGAGGTCGGCTCCGCTTGCGAAGCGTTCTTCGGGGGCTTTGGCCATGGCAGTCAGGATGATCTCGGACAGTTCGGACGACACGCCCCGTTCCGCTGGATCTGGCGGCGGCGTACGGACATGTGCGTGCAGCAGGTCGTTCCTTTCGCCGTAGAACGGCGCTGAGCCCACGGCGAGCACGTACAGCGTCGACCCCAGACCGTAGATGTCGGTGCGAGCATCCACCGGCTGCGCGAGTGCCTGCTCAGGCGACAGGTACATCGGTGATCCATAGACGCGACCCGGTGGAGACGGGGGCCCGTCGAGATCGTGCGCCAAGCCGAAGTCGAAGAGCACCGCCCGATCGCCGCCGTCAGGTTGAGCATCGAGCATGACGTTCGACGGCTTGACGTCGCGATGAATGATCCGGTGCTCGTGGACGTGGTCGAGCGCTGCGCAGATCTGCTGGACGATGGCAATGCTCTCGGCAAGGCTCGGCGGGTGGCGGCTGCCGCATCGGTCGGCCAAGGTCTCGCCCTCCACGATCTCCATCTCCATGAAGTGGGCCCCGCCGATGACGCCTGCACCGTGGACGGCGAGGACGTTCGGATGACCCAGCCGCGCCATGAGCTCGTATTCCTGCTCGAAGAGCGAGCGGATCTCGGCCCGTGCTTCCGCGAACGGCGTCAGCACCTTGAGACCGATTTCGTCGCCCCTCAGCGTCGTGGCGCGGTAACAGTGCGCCACGGTGCCGCGGCCTAACACCCCGGTGATCTTGTACGGGCCGTATTGGCGGCCAACCCAGACGTCAATTTGGTCTTCGTACATTGCACCGGCCGCGGCTCGAGCGCCGCTTCCAGCATAAAACGACGCAGAACAAGTGAGCCTCATCGTCACGGCACACTTGGGTGATGACTGCGGGCGCAAGCCGAATGCTGCTCGAACAGATCCAGCACGCTGCCACGAGCGCAGGCCTCGATGCGGTCGGCGTCACGAACACAGCGCCGTTCACGCAGGCGCGGCGAGCGATCGATGAGCGAAAGGCGGCTGGCCTGCACGCCGGCATGTGGTTCACCTACGGACGGCCCGAGCGCTCGACGACTCCCGCGAACATCCTGACGGGCGCTCGCAGCATCGTGGTGTGCGCTCGCAACTACGAACCGCCGAATCCTCACACGCCCGAGGGGCCTGCGAGCGCCGCCGGCGGCAGCGGGACCGTGGCGGCATATGTGGCGAGCGATGCGTACGGGGCGTTGCGGGCCGGCCTCGAGCGAATCTGCGAGGTCCTGCAGCGCAGTGGTTTCGAGGCCGTGACCGTCTGCGATGACAACCGCCTGGTCGATCGAGCTGCTGCAGCCCGCGCCGGACTGGGATGGCTGGGCCGCAACACCATGCTGCTGTCGCGAGAGCTTGGCTCGTGGACGGTGCTGGGTTCGGTGGTCACCACTGCCGAGCTGCCGGCTCCAGACCAAGCCCAGTCCGATGGCTGTGGCACCTGCCGTCGCTGCCAGACGGCCTGCCCGACGGGCGCGCTGGACACAGCGGGGGTGCTCGATGCAAACCGGTGCTTGGCGTGGCTGGTCCAGGCTCCCGGAGTCTTCCCGCCTGAACACCGCATCGCCCTCGGCGATCGTCTCTACGGCTGCGACGACTGCCAGACCGTTTGCCCCTTCAACGACACCGCAGTCACGCCGGCGCGCGGTCAGCCCGTCGACCTCGGCTTGCGCAGCAACGGTGCGGCCCGTGGTAACTCTGTTGATGTCGCCGAATTGCTCAGGATGACCGACGACGACCTCATGGCCGCATTCGGACACTGGTACATCCCCAGGCGGCGTCCCGAGTACCTGCGACGCAATGCCCTTGTTGTGCTCGGCAACGTGGGCGATCCCGATTCGCCGGCCGTCGAGGAGATACTGCGCAGGTCGCTCTCGTCTGCGTCGGACGTGGTCGCAGCGCATGCGGTGTGGGCGGCGCGCCGGCTGGGACGGGACGAACTGGTCGCCGAGGCACAATCCGCAGGGCTCGGAAATCACGACCCGGACGGCCTGGTGGCGGCTGAACTCGCCATACCGGTGCCCCGGCGGCAGACAGCGGGCTGATGCGCCGTCACCTCTTGGTCACCAACGACTTCCCGCCGAAGATCGGCGGCATCCAGAGCTACCTGTGGGAGCTGTGGCGCCGCCTGCCGCCTGATGCCACCACGGTGCTCACTACGCCTCACCGCGGCGCCGCCGCGTTTGATGCCGCTCAACCGATGCGAATTGTGAGAACCCAGGATCGTGTGCTGTTGCCGCATCCGGGCTTGGCCAGACGGATCCGAGGCCTGGCCAATGAGGTCGGTGCCGAGATCGTGCTGCTCGACCCGGCATTGCCACTCGGAGCGGTGGGTCCACGGCTTGGCGTTCCCTACGGCGTGGTGCTCCACGGCGCAGAAGTGACGGTGCCAGCACGATTGCCCGGCCTGTCTGCACTGCTGTCACGGGTGCTTCGAGATGCCTCGATAGTGATCTCAGCCGGCGGGTACGCAGCTGGCGAGGCGGAACGATGCGCATCTCGTGAGTTGCCCGTCATCGAGGTGCCTCCCGGGGTGGACACCGACCGGTTTGTGCCGCTCGGAGCCGAGGCCCGGCTGCGCGCCCGCCACAGGTTCGGCCTGGATGGGGGACCGCTGGTGGTCTGTCTGAGCAGGCTGGTCCCGCGTAAGGGCTTCGATGCAGTCATCGACGCCATATCGCGTCTGAGGTCAACCCATCCCGGATTGCAGTTGGCGATGGCAGGTGCCGGGCGCGACCGGCGTCGGCTGGAGCGGCTTGCCCAGCGCCTCGGCGTCCCGGTCGTTTTCCTGGGCCGCATCAGCGGTGACGACGTTCCCCTGTTCATTGCCATGGGTGACGTCTTCGCAGCGCCGTGCCGCAGCAGGTGGGCGGGACTTGAGCAAGAGGGATTCGGCATCGTGTTCGTGGAGGCCGCCGCATGCGGCGTTCCTGCGGTCGCCGGTCGATCAGGCGGCAGCCACGAAGCGGTAGTCCACGGCCGGACCGGGTTGGTGGTGGAACGGCCCGCGGACGCAGGCGAAGTCGCTGCCGCCATCGATGACCTGTTGTCCTCAGAGCGCGGACGGGCAGCCATGGGAGCAGCGGCGCGGCGAGAGTCGGAACTGCGATTCTCCTATGACGGGCTGGCAGCCAGGCTCGAAGCTGCCCTGTGCTAGATGACAGGTCCCGGCAGCGCAAACCGCGGATGTCAGATCCGTGAAGATGCTGCGAATATGAGCCACTGCCGGCCGTGATCCTGAGACAATGGAATCAACCAGCACCACGGACCCATCACACAGGACACAGAACGCAACGATGATCGACGAGATGACGATGACCACGGTCGTGACCGCGTCGCCTGAAGACTGCTACGCGCTGATCTCCGATATCGAGCGGTATCCCGAATGGGCAACTGATGTCTCTTCGGCGACGGTGATCGAGAGCGATCCGGACGGGCGAACCGCGCAGGCCTCATTCCGCGTGGAGGCACTGGGAAGGTCTGCGAGATACACCCTCGCCTACGACCATGGCGGGGCACCCCACCGCCTCTCGTGGAAGCTCGTCGACGGTGATGTCGTCAAGCAGCTCGACGGGAGGTACGAGTTCAACCCGGCGACAGAGCCTGGTCGCACCGAGGTGCTCTACCAGCTCGCCTTGGAGCTGGCGGTGCCGCTTCCCGGTTTCGTCAAGCGCCGCGCGGAACGACGCATCGCTCATACCGCGCTGGCCGACTTCGCGGCGCGTCTCGAGTCGGGTCCCGCGAACTAGGGCCCCGAGGGTCGCTGCCAGCGCCATGGAATTCCGACGGATCGGTGGCCTGCCGCCGTATGTGTTCACCATCATCGACACACTGAAGATCGAGCGCCGGCGCGCCGGCGCCGACGTCATCGACCTGGGTTTCGGCAACCCCGATCTGCCGTCGCCCGAACGTGCCGTGAAGAAGCTGGCGGAGGCTGCTCTCAACGCCCGCAACCACCGGTACTCCGCCAGCCGGGGCATCCCGAAGCTGCGCGCCGCGGTCGGCGACCTGTACCGGCGCAAATGGAACGTCGAGCTCGATCCCAACACCGAGATCATCAACACGATCGGCGCGAAGGAGGGCTTCTCGCACTTGATGTGGACCTTGCTGGCGCCTGGGGATGCCTGCCTGGTGCCGGCGCCGTCGTACCCGATTCACATCTTCGGCCCGCTCTTTACGGGCGCCAGTGTGCGAGAAGTGCCGCTCGACACCGGCGATACCTTCTTCGAGCGCCTAGTGGAACGTTTCGAGTACTCCTGGCCGCGGCCACGAGTGATCGTGCTGTCATTCCCACACAACCCCACGACCGCCTGCGTGGATCTGGAGTTCATGCAGCGCATCGTGGATTTCGCGCGTGAACGCGAGGTGATGCTCGTTCACGATTTTGCCTACGCGGATCTGGGATTCGACGGCTACGAACCGCCGTCGATCCTGCAGGCCGAGGGAGCGAAGGATGTGGCCGTCGAGTTCTACAGCCTCACGAAATCGTTCTCGATGGCGGGCTGGCGGGTTGCGTTCTGCCTGGGCAATGCCGAGGTGATCGCAGCGCTCGCCAAGCTCAAGAGCTATCTCGACTACGGCACGTTCCAGCCGATTCAGATCGCGGCGACGGTGGTCATGAACGAGGAGCAGGACTATCCCAGCGAGATACGCGAGACCTACTGCAACCGGCGCGATGTGCTGGTGCGCGGGCTGGGCCGCATCGGCTGGGAGCTTGCACCGCCGAAGGGCACAATGTTCGCCTGGGCCGAGATCCCCGAACCGTACCGGCACATGGGGTCGGTCGAGTTCTGCAAGCTGCTCGTGAACGAAGCGAATGTGGCGCTGTCGCCGGGAGTCGGTTTCGGCCCTGGCGGCGAGGGACACGTGCGTTTCGCTCTGGTCGAGAACGAGCATCGGATCCGCCAGGCCATCAGCCAGCTCCGCGGTGCTCTCGACCAGCTGACACAGCCCGACTGAGGCTTACTGGTTGCCTTCGTCGGGCCGCCAGCGCAGCGTGCGTTCGAGTGCTTGCCGCCAGAGCGCATAGAGACGGTCGGCGATGTCGCGGGTGGCTTGGTCGTCTGAGGGTTCGAAACGCCGGTCCAGCCGCCACACCGACGCTGCCTCGACCGGTGAAGCCCACACGCCCCCCGCCAGCCCGGCCAGCATCGCCGCACCCAGGGCGGTGGTTTCCGTCACGATCGGCCGGCTGACCGGCGCGCCCAGCTGGTCGGCCTGGATGCTGCACAGCAAGTTGTTCACCGCTGCACCGCCATCGATCCTGAGTTCGGCGATTTCGCGCCCGGCGGCAGCACTCATCGTCTGGACGACGTCGCGGGTCTGCAGTGCCATGGACTCGATCGTGGCTCGAGCGATGTGCGCTGGCGTGGACGCGAACGTCAGACCCATGATCGCTCCCCGAGCTGATGGGTCCCACCACGGGCTGCCGAGGCCGGCGAACGCCGGCACTACGACGACACCCGCGCTGTCGGGCACGCTTTCGGCCAGCGTCTCGATCGCTGCGGCATCGCTGGCCCCGTGCAGGACGTCGGTGAGCCAGCCCACGGCGGAGCCTGTTGCGAAGATCGACCCTTCGAGCGCGAACGTCGGTCCGGACCCCAGATCCCAGGCCACGGTCGTGAGCAGCCCGTCGACCGGTTCGGGACACTCGCCTCCGACGTTCATCAGGACGAACGAGCCCGTTCCGTAGGTGTTCTTGGCCATCCCGACGTCGTGACAGCCCTGTCCGAACAGCGCAGCCTGCTGGTCTCCCGCGACACCGCTGACGGCGATGCCCGGTCCCAGCGCCGTGGTGTCCGCCGTCACGCAGAAGCGTCCGGCCGAGGGGCGTATCTCCGCCAGCGCCCCTTTGGGCACCGAGAGCAGGTCGCACATTGGCTCGGACCAGTCACCGTCGTTGATGTCGTAGAGCAGCGTGCGCGAGGCATTGGTCGGGTCGGTGACGAACGCGGCGCCCCCGCTGAGCTTCCACATCAGCCAGCTGTCGACGGTCCCCAGAGCCAGGGATGCATTTGCCGAAACGCCGCCATCACGCAAGAGCCACTCAGCCTTGGTGCCGCTGAAATAGGGGCTGAGCACGAGGCCGGTCCGCTGCCGCACCTCTGGCAGGTGACCGGCGGCCTGCAGCTCCTCGCAGCGTGACGCCGTGCGCACGTCCTGCCAGACGAGAGATCGTGCAAGCGGCTGGGATGAGCGACGATCCCACGCCACGATGGTCTCGCGCTGGTTGGTGATGCCAATCGCTGCCACCGGAGGCATCCGCCCGTCTTCGAGCGCGCGGAGGCTGGCGCAGAGCTCGTCGAGGGTGGCGACTGTTGCATCCCAGATCTCGTTCGGGTCGTGCTCCACCAGGCCGGGGCCCGGATAGTGCTGAGGGAACGGCCGGTAGGCGTACGCCACCTCGCCGCCAGTCTCGTCCGCCGCCATCGAGCGCACGCCCGTGGTGCCTGCATCGATTGCTATCACGAGCGCCATGGCGCCTCCCGCGTCATGATGACTTCGTATTCCAACAGCCCGAAGTAGGGTCGCCCATTGTGAGGATTCTCGTGGTGGGGGCCGGCGAGGTCGGAAGCTACATCGCCGGACGCCTCAGCCGTGAGGGCAACGATGTCATCGTCATCGACCAGCACTCGCGGCGTCTCGACGCGCTCGCCTCCGAGGTCGACCTGCTCACCGTGAACGGGAGCGGCACCAATCCCAGCGTGCTGGCAGAAGCCGGCCTTGAACGCGCTGAAGTCGTGGTGGCCGTCACCGATTCCGACGAGGTCAACCTGCTCGTGTGCATGCAGGCGAAGCAGGCAGGCGTACCAGCGACCGTCGCACGGCTGCAGGACGGCGACTTGCGCGGCACGCCGGGTCGCAGCCTTCGAAACGCAATTGGCGTCGACCTGGTGCTCGATCCCGATGAGCAGACCGCCGACGCCATCATGGACTTGCTCGTGTACCACGGCGTGTCCGACATCAACGAGCTCGCGAACGGCGAAGTGCTGGTGGTGGGAGCACGCCTGGCGGAAGATGCCCCGCTGGTCGGCAAGACCATGGCCGAGATCGGCGCGTACTACGAGCCGGAATGGGACTTCATCTTCGGCGCGCTGTCGCGCGACGGCGAGGTCACCGTCATGCGCCGCGAGACCACGCTGCAGCCGCACGACTTGCTCCGAGTGGTGTGCCGGCGCCAGGGGCGACGTGAGCTCATGGAGATCATGGGGTTGAGCCGCTCAGACGTGCGCCGCGTCATGATCCTGGGCGGGGGGCGCACAGCCGCCTTGCTGGCCGGTCGGCTGCTTGAGCGTCACATTGAAGTCGTCATCATCGAGCAGCACCACGACCGCTGTCTCGAGCTCAGCGAGCGCCACGCCGGCGCACTCGTGCTGCATGGCGACATCACCGACATCGACGTGCTCGCGCGCGAGGGCGTCGGCACCTTCGACGCTGTGGTGGCCGTGACCGGAGAAGACGATGCCAACGTCTTGGCCTGTCTGTATGCCAAATCTGAAGGGGCCACCGAGACCATCGCCGTCGTGCATCGCCTGTCCTTGCTGCCCTTGCTGGAGCAGGTAGGCATCGACGCAGCGCTGTCGCCCCGCACGGCCAGCGCCAACATGGTCCTGCGGATGGTGCGCGGAGACGTCACTGCCGTGGCGACCTTCCTCGAAGGCGATGTCGAAGTACTCCAATTCGAAGTGGGTGCGGGTTCGAGCGCCGACGGTTCGTTCGTGCGCGAACTTCACCTTCCTGGCCAGATGCTGCTCGCAGCGATCGTGCGGGACGGCAAGGCCCGCATTGCCCGGGGCCGGAGCGAGCTGAGGGCGCGGGACCACGTGGTCGCCTTTGTGACGCCTGACTGCGTGGACGAGGTCAAGCAGGCCTTTCGGTGACACCCCGTCCGGTACGCCGGGCTCGGGAGCGCGAGAGGCTTCGCCGTTTGGTGGTGCGAGCGGTGCGAGGCGCCGACGGCGCTCTGCACAGGTGGGCACGCGGACCGTACGAGTCGACACTTGCCATCACGGCTTTGGTCGTGCTGGCCGCCGCCTCGCCGGTGTTCGCAATATGCGCGGCGTTCGACTGGCTGTTCGGAGGACGGGTTGCTGCGAGCGGCGAGTCTGGGACCGATGCCGTCCCGCTGCTGGTTGCCGGCGCTGCCGTCGCCGTGTTCGCTCTGGGACTGTTGCGACTGTGCCGATTCGAGCGGCGCATCACCGAGCGCCAGACCCTGACGGGGCTGGTGCTCGGATCGTTCGCAGCGGTGACCGCCGTCGCGATTGCACATCTCGCGACCGGCGCAGTGGAGCCCGGTGGCTTGGCGACCGCATTTGCCGAGGCAGCGGCGACGGTCACCGGCACCAACAGCACGACGATCTCGGGGGCTGATCTCGGCGGCGGCATGCTGGCCCTGCGAGCGGTGGGACAGTGGCTGGGCGGGGCCGCATTCATCGTGGTGCTCGTTCGCGTGCTGCCCCACCTCGGCGTCGGCGGCCTGGACACCGACGGGGGAGTGGCGACTCGTTCGGCTCGCAGGCTGGCACCCCGCAGCGCCGGCACGATGGGTCGCCTGCTCCTGCTGTACGGCGCGCTCACTGTGCTGGTCGCCGTCGGCTACGCACTGGCGGGCATGCCGCTGCTGCAGAGCGGTCTGCATGCGCTGACTACGGCCTCCACCGGCGGCTTCTCCACTCAGGCGGCCTCGCTGGGCACATTCGACTCGGCTGCCGTTGAGTGGGTGGCGATCTTCGGCATGGCGGCAGGAGGCGTGAGCCTGCCGCTCATGTTCTTGGCGATCCGGCGCCGTGACCCGGCCCGGTTCATTCGCAGCTACGAATTCAGGCTGTACATCACGCTGATCATCTTCGCCACGGTGGCGGTGGCGCTGTTGCCACGCGACGGTGTCGACTGGACGCACATTCTCGGCCGCGAACACATCCGTGAATCGCTGTTTGCGGTGGTGTCGGTGATCTCAACTACCGGCTTCCAGACCACATCGCTCGTTGATCTGTCGACGGGCAGCCAAGCGCTGCTGATGGTGCTCATGCTGATCGGCGGCATGAGCGCGTCGATGGCCGGCGGATTCAAGGTGGTGCGGCTGCTGACACTGGCGTCGTTCATCGGACGCGAACTGCGTCGTGCCATCTACCCGTCGCTCGCCGAACGGCTGCGTCTGGGCCGCTCGACTATCTCCGAAACGACGATCGGCCGCATCACCGGCGAGCTGCTGCTTGCAGCGCTGCTGATCATCCCTGCCGCCGTACTGCTGGGTGCCAGCGGGCTGAACATCGTCGATGCGCTGACCTATGCCGTGTCCGCGCTGTCGAACGTCGGGCCTGCGATGGCCGCCGCGGACTCGACCGGGCACCTGGCCGTCGAGGGATCGACCGGCCACCTCGACGCGGTCAACTGGCTAGGTCGCATCACGGCCGGGCTGCTCATGATGTGCGGGCGCATGTCGGTGACCGCCGCGGCTGTGGCGCTGAGCGTCGCTGTCTATCCGGCGGTGGCTGCGGTTCGACACGGGCAGTGGCGTCGACGCAGGCCTCACGGAGTGAGAGTGCGGTGAACGGCCTAGGGCGACGACGCTTCGCGTCCACCCCAGTGCACATCAGCGGGGTGGCACTGATGTTCGTGGGGATCGGCATGGCGATCTCCGCCGGCGTCGCGCTCATCGACGGTGGCGGAGGTGCGCTCGCGCTGGGGGTGTCGGCAGCGATCACCGCAGGCGTGGGCAGCGCCATGAACCGCAGCACGACGGCGTCGGGCCGGGCAGACTCGCCGCTGGCGTTTGCCTCGGTGGCATGGGCATGGCTGGCGGTCTCGATAGCCGGCACGATGCCGTACCTGTTCAGTGACGTGATCGGATGGAGCGAGGCCGACAACGCGTTGTTCGAGTCCATCTCGGGCTTCACCTGTACCGGCGCCACGATCCTGGCCGACATCGACGGCGTTCCACACGGCGTCCTCTTCTTCCGCAGCATGACCCAGTGGTTCGGCGGCATGGGCTTGATCGTGCTCGCGGTGAGCGTGCTGCCCGCACTGAAGGTGGGCGGCTTGGAGCTGATCGCCAACGAGGCACCCGGCCCCACAGCTGATCGCTTCACGCCGCGGATCGCCGCCACGGCCCGCCGGCTGTGGATGCTGTACGGGGCGTTCACGCTGGCGGTGATGCTCGCTTTGCTGGCAGCGGGAACCAGCCTGTTCGACGCGGTGGCGCATGCCTTCACCACCGTGGCTACCGGCGGCTTCTCGACGCACTCGGATTCGATTGCCGAGTTCGAGTCGGTGGCTGTCGAGCTGGTGTTGATCGCTGGCATGATCACCTGCGGCGCGAGCTTTTCGATCCATTGGCACCTGATCACGCGCACCCCCTCGCAGCGGCGGGGCTACTCGGAACTGCGCTGGTACCTGGGGCTCATCGGCGGTGCCGCCATTGCCCTGCTGGTGCTGAATTCGGGCAAGCTCAGCCTCGTCGACAACCTCCGGGAGGCAGCGTTCTACGCAGCCTCGCTGGGGTCGAATACCGGCTACGGCCTTACCGATTATGCGCACGAGCAATTCTGGACACCCTCGGCGCAGCTGGTGCTGCTGGCACTGTTCGTGGTCGGCGGCATGACAGGCTCGACCGCGGGCGGCATCAAAGTGCTGCGTCTGCAGATTGTGGCCCGCTACGCGATCCGGGAGGTCATCCGCGCACGCCACCGCAGGGCTGTGCTGCCGATGCGCCTGGGCGACACCACCGTGGCCGAGGACGTCGCGGCGCGGGCTCTGGGCTTTGTGCTGCTGTATCTGGGCCTTGCTCTGGCAGGCGGCGTGCTGATGACTGCGCTGGGCAACGATCTCGAGACGGGATTCTCCGGTGCAGTCTCCGCCATCGGCACGGTGGGCCCAGCGCTGGGCGAGGCAGGGCCGACGAGTTCAGCGCTTGCGTTCGAACGTGCATCGCGGCCGGTGATGATGGTGCTCATGCTGTTCGGCCGGCTCGAGGTGTTCCCCACGATGCTGATGTTCGTGGCGGCGGTGCGTGCCGGCACCCGCTCGCGGTACCAGCGACCGACCGCCACACGCGGACCCCGCCGGCTCACACGGCTCCCGGCACGTCAGAGAGGTTGATCATGACGAGACTGAGCGCAGCGGGGTCAGCGGCATCAGCTCGCTGAAGTCGTCAACCCGCAGCACGCGGGGCAGTTCACCGGGCCGCACTTGAGCAATCGTGCCGGCGCCGTCGGGAAGCGATTGTGCCACCCCGTCGAGAAAGAACAGCACGCCCTGGCTGTCACGTGCGAGCGCCGAGGCGGTGAGCACGAGCTGAGCCACTGCGCGTACTCGCTGAGCGCCTTCGACTTCGAAGAAGACCTCATTGAGGTGGATCGACACGACGTTGTTGCGCAGGAGCTGCACGTCCACCACCTCGGTGCCGGCCGGGATCGCCGACTCCAGCCCGTTCTCGGCTTCGGTCGGTGTCGGACCGGCCAGCAGGTTGTTGAGCGGAGCATCGAGGAAGACAGGGGCGGCGAGCGGTCGCTGCAGCTCCACGAGCAAGCCGTCACGCAGGAAATAGACAGCATGCAATGACGTGGTGGGAGTGTCAGGTCCCGCACCGACCACCGGTTCGTTCCGGTCGGGAAACACACCTGCCGGCACTTCGATGTGAGTCGGAGCGTCATCGGTCGGCAGACCGCACGCAGCGGCCGCGAGCGCCCACATCATCGACACGCAGATGCATCTCAGCACTGGCCTTCTCAGCACGCGCCTGCTTCGCTTGCAGCGGGTCCGTCTCACCGGTGCCCCGCAATGGGAAGCTCGACGACGAAGCGGGCGCCGCGCTCGCCGTCAGGCCGTGACTCGACGCGCACTGAGCCGCCGTGACGCCGGGTGTGCTCGTACACCAGGGCCAGACCAAGACCAGCACCAGTGCCCGCGCCTCGCTTGCGCGCCGCGGCGCCGCGTGTAAAGCGCTCGAAGACCAGATCACGCTCGGAGGGCGTGACGCCCGGCCCGTCGTCTTCGACGGCGACGCGCACCAGGTTGCCGGGTCGTGAGATCCCCACCCGGGTGACACCGCCCCCGTGCTTTTCGGCATTGCGCAGCAGGTTGTCGAAGACCTGTGCGAGCCCTCGCTTGTCGCCGATCACCACAGCATTCGTGGCAGCAGCGGTGATGTTCAGCTCTACATCGGGCCCGAGTGTGCCGACGCGATGTTGCACCAGTTCTGTGATGTTGACGAGACCTCGCTCGAAGACCGATCCGTCGGCGTCAGGTCGGGAGATCTCCAAGAGGTCCTGCACGAGCTGCTGGAATCTGTCGACTTCGGCTGCGAGCAGGTCCAGTGCCGTTGCCCCTTGAGCGGACAGCTCATCGCGGTGGCCGTTCAGATAGTCGATCGAACTTCGCAGGGTCTGCAACGGCGATCGCAGCTCATGGCTCACATCGGACGCGAACCTCGCATCGCGCGCAATGCGGCGCTCCATGGCATCTGCCATGTCGTTGAACGACTCGACGATCACGGCGAGGTCGGGATCGTCGCTGCGTTCAACTCGCGTGTCGAATCGACCGTGCGCGATCGAGTTCGCGGCGTCGGACACGGTTGCGAGCGGCCGCAGCAATCGCCCGCCGGCCCAGGCCCCGACGGCAACGCCGATCAGCACCGTCAGGGCCGCTCCGACACCCAGAATCAGGCGCAGGCTCGCAAGTGTGGCTTCGATCTCCGAGAGGGGGACGACCTCGAAGTAGAGCGTCTCGCTGAGCTGCGATACCGCAGCCGGGCGCAACCGCAAGCCCAGCGCTAGCTGGGGGACACCGTCGAGCCGGTACCGCATCGCGTGGGCTTGATCGGATCGCTCGACTGCCTCCACGAGTTCATCAGGAAGGTCGCTGGGCACGAGAGAAGGTGACCGCCAGATGTCGGGCCCGGTTCGGACAATGGAACGGCTGCCGCTGAGGCTCGGGAGCGATTCGAGCAGCACTGCGAAGTCAGGACTCTCCGCTCGTAGCGAGCCCTGCACCTGGGTGGCGTTTGCGAAGAACTGAGCCTCAGAGGAATCTTGGCGCAGACCCAGCATTGAGCCTCGGGAGAGGCTGTAGGTCATCACCACGAGCAGGAAGGCTGCCAGCAACGCGCCCAGGGTGAATGCCCCGACCACGCGGGCGCGAAGCGGCAACCGGCGCAGGGGCCGCGGCCAGCGCAGCCTCACGTCACGCCCGCAGTTTGTAACCCAGGCCGCGAGCTGTTGCGACGTAGCGCGGGCTGGCTGGATCGTCCTCGATCTTGAGGCGCAGCCGGCGAACATGCACGTCCACCAAGCGACCGTCGCCGAAGTAGTCGTAGCCCCAGACTCGTTCGAGCAGCTGCTCGCGGCTCAGCACCTTGCCGGGATTGTCGGACAGTTCGCAGAGCAGCCGGAATTCGGTCTTGGTCAGGTGCAACTCGTCGCCGCCCTTGGTCACGACGCCCTCGTCGGGATAGATCTCGAGGTCGCCGACGGTTCGTGGCAGGTCACTGCCGTCCACGGTCCGGCTTCGCCTCAGCAGGGCCCTGATGCGTGCCGACAACTCCTTCGGGGCGAAGGGTTTGGTGAGATAGTCGTCGGCACCGGCTTCGAGCCCCGCAACGACATCGTGCGTGTCGTCGCGAGCGGTCACCATGATGATCGGCACGTGGCTGATCCGCCTGATGGAGCGGCACAGCTCGAACCCGTCGAGACCGGGCAGCATGATGTCGACGAGCACGACGTCGGTGCCCTCGGGTGTGAATCGCTCGAGGGCCTCCTCGCACGACTCGGCCTCGCTGACCTGCCAGCCTTCGTCCTCCAGCGCGAGACGCAGCGCCGTACGGATCCGCTCGTCGTCTTCGACTGCGAGAACGTTGGTAGTCAACGCTGTGCTCCCTTCCTGCGGAGCTGTACCGAGGCTTGGTCGGCCCACTCGCTCATGGAACGCAGCACGAGGGCCGCGAGCGCAGCCACCCCGGCCGCGGCAGCGAGGGCGCCGATCGCCGTTCCGCCCAGCGCCGGGCCGACGCATCCTCCGCTGCACTGCAGAGCACTCGTCGCATATCCCGCGAGGCCACCGCACACAGCCGCAACGACAATCGCTCCGAATGCCAAGGCCCTGGCTAACACCGACGGCAGCGCGGTGGGCGCCGCAGTGAGCCCAATGCCGTCGCCGTCGTCGTGCATGCTCACCCGCGCCATGGTACGGCCGTGCGTGCAGCACGTCGTCAATTGCCCCTTTTCTTCCCGCTCATGTTCCCAGTCTCGATTGGACACGGGCTCACGGGCCGCTCGGGCCCGGGGCTCAGCCTCGCGCCTTGCGTGGCAGACTGCGCCAATGTCGCCTGACGTGCATCGATGGGCTGTCGCCGGCGGCATCCTCGCGCATGGTGATGCCGTGCTCATGGTCAACAACCGTCGACGCAACGGCAGCACTGACTGGAGCACGCCGGGCGGTGTGGTCGATCCGGGCGAGACCGTGCTCGGAGCATTGACGCGTGAAGTAGCCGAAGAAACCGGTCTGCAGGTATCGGCCTGGGACGGCCCGCTGTACACCGTCGAGGCAGATGGAAGCGACGGACCCGGCTGGTTCCTGACGGTCGAGGTGCACGGCGCCGAGCAATGGAGCGGCGATCTGGACATCGCTGATCCCGATGGCATCGTCTTCGATGCCCGGTGGGTACGCGTCGGCGAACTCGAAGATCTGCTTACCGGCCAGTACGCATGGATGGCTGAGCCATTGCTGAAGTACCTCGCAGGCAGCGCTCCGCGAGGCCACGTGTTCCGGTACACGGTGACCGGGGACCATCGCGACGGATTGGTGGTGACGCCGGCCACCTCATGAGCCAGCCACAGCGCCGACCGTCGGACGAGCTTGAAACCGGTGAGCTGCCGATCCTTCATGTCGACATGGACGCGTTCTACGTGGAAGTCGAGCGCATGCGCGATCCATCGCTGATCGGGCGACCCGTGATTGTCGGGGGATCCGGCAGGAGAGGCGTGGTTGCATCCGCCAGCTACGAAGCCCGGGCAACAGGCGTGCACGCAGCCATGCCGACCGCGCAAGCACGTCGGCTCTGTCCGTCCGCCATCGTGGTCACGTCGGACTTCTCCGGCTATATCGAAGCCTCATCGGCGATTGCGGAGGTCTTCGAGTCGGTCACACCCCACGTGGAGCCCATCGCGCTGGATGAGGCCTTCTTGGATGTCTCCGGTGCCCACCGTTTGTTTGGTTCATCGTCAGAGATCGCCTGGCACCTGCGCGACGCCGTACGGGAAGCGGTGACGCTGGACTGTTCTGTCGGCGTCGCGTCGAACAAGACGCTGGCAAAGCTCGCGTCGGTCGCAGCAAAGCCGGCCGTGCACCCCGATGGACCCCGGCCAGGGCTCGGCGTCTGTGTGGTCAGCGTCGCGGAGGAGCTGGACTTCCTGCAGGCTCATCGTGTGGAGGCGTTGTGGGGAGTCGGCCCTGTGACGCTCCGTCGACTGAACAAGATCGATGTCTACACCGTGGGCGACCTGGCGGCTGTGCCGCTGAATCGGCTGGTATCGACTGTCGGCGCAGCGCACGGCGTGCATCTCGCAGCGCTGGCGCAGGGAATCGACGACCGGCCGGTCCATCGGGGCGGACTCCCGCGTTCGGTGAGTCACGAGCAGACGTTCGAGACCGATCTGACCGGTGCCGAGCGCGTCCGGGGCGAAGCGGTACGCCTCGCCGATGCCGTCGCATCACGCCTGCGCGCCAACGGGCTGTCGGGGCGAACCGTGACCGTAAAGATCAAGCATCCCGACTTCTCGTTGCGGACACGAGCACGCACGCTCCCCGAGCCGATCCAGACCGGACATGCGCTTGCCCATGTTGCGCAGCAGCTGATCGGCACGCTCGATCTCCACAGTGGAATCCGCTTGCTGGGCGTTGCCGTATCGAACCTGGAAGAAACGGCGTCTGCAGAGATGGAGCCCGCGACAAGGTCACTCGACGAGAGCGAGGCGGCCGCAGCGCAGCCTCATCAGATGGCACTCGACTTGGATCCGCTGCCCGATGCCGCGACTGAGCGTGATGGCGAGACAATTCAGGGACCGACCGGTGACACCGAGCTTGACCTCAGGCTGGCAGATGCCCTTGATGCCATCCGAAACCGTTTTGGCCGCTCTGTCATTGCCCACGGCTCAGCAGCTCTGCGTGATGGCACGCCAGGCGAGCGTCGCTGGGGCCGCTGAGCACATGGCACCTCAAGGGTGCGTGGAAGTAGGGCCGGGCGCGGTCCTACACTGGCAGCAACATCGGCAATACAGCATTTGGAGCCTGTGCGTGCCGCTTTCGGAAGACGAACAACGCATCCTGCTCGAGATCGAGAAGGACTTCTACGACACCGATCCCGAGTTCGCGCGGGAGGTGTCAGAAACCACGCTGACTCGCCACGCGTTGCGCAACATCCGCTGGGCAGTGCTCGGTGGCGTCTTGGGTCTGGTCGGCGTCGGCCTGGGTCTGCAGGTGCACTTCGCGCTGTCGTTCGTCGCGTTCCTGGTGGTGTTTGGCAGCGCAGTGGTGATCGAGCGCAACGTCCGCAAGATGGGCAGGCTGGGGATCGAGAAGGTCTCCGATTCGATCGCCAAGCGATCGCGGCCGAGCAATCCGGATTCCTTCGGGGACCGCATGCGACGCCGCTTCCGCAACGACCCCAGCTAAACCCTGCCGTTGACGGCTGCTCGGTTCCGGCGGCGGGAACGGGGCCCTGCCGTCAGCGCGGAAGGCCGGCATGCAGTCCCGATGCGATCCCAGCGGCTGCGCGCAGAGCGGATACGCGCTTCGAGATGCTGTGCATCCAGCCTGGCCTCGGTGACCGTCTGCGGTGGCGGGGGCTCAGCCGCGTACGCAGCCTCCTGAGCGGCAGCCGCCAACGAGCGCAGCTCGCCTGAATCGATGCGCAGCCGGCGATCGACGCGATCGGCGAATTCGGCGTGCGTCTCGACCGTACGCCTGTCAATGCCGAGATTGAACAGCGTCTCAGCCACGTCATCCCATGCGGCACCGATCGCAGCGCGTGCATCGTGACGGGCGCGGCGATGGTGCAGCGCCCGGCGAACCCGCACGGCCGACGGCACGATGATGAGCCAGCCGATCCCGACCGCCAGCACTGCATAGAACGGAACGACGAGCCACTCCGACCAGCTTCCCGTCGGGGCCTGCGAGCCCTCGAAGTCGAGGACGTCCACGAAGCCTTCGAGATCGCCTGAGAGGCCTTCCAGATCTTCGAGGCCCAGTTCGCCGATGAACCCCGAGCCCGCTTCGCCGGCCGCTTCAGGATCGCCTGGCACCACTTGCTGGGGCGCCACACCGGTGTAGACGACCGCCCCAGGGGCGCCCCGCCCCGGGGTCGGCTCGAAGTACACCCAGCGTCCCGCAATCCAGACCTCGGGCCACGCGTGATAGTGCTCACCCCTGACCACGTAGACGCCGTCGATCAGTTCGCCGGGGGTGAAGCCGACCGCGACTCGCGAGGGCAAGCCGATCGCCCGGGCCATCGCTGCATAGGTACCGGCGAATTGCTCGCAATAGCCGCGCCGCTCGGAGAACAGGAACTGTTCCATGCGCTCAGCGTCGTGCCCGCTCGGCACTCTCAACGCGTAGACGAAGTTCTCGAGGAAGAAGTTCTGCAACGCCAGGGCCTTCGCGTACGGGCCGGAAGCGTCGGCCGTGATGTCAGCAGCGAGGCCGGCCACGCGCCGGTTGAAGTTGTCTGGCAAGTCCAGGTACTTCTGAGCGATGTCCGCTGGCACGTCTCCGCTGGCGGCCACCAGCCCTGCGACGGAGGGAACGTCGACGCTCGAGCTGACCGTGTAGGTCATGCCCGATTCCAGCTCGCTGCTGTGCTCGGTGACCAAAGTGCCCGTCTCCGGGTCGTACAGCGCCTCGGGGCCGTCGTAGGCGACCGGTTCGTATGCGGCTGGCAGCCAGATGCTGTCGAGCGCGGCGATGGTGACCTGCTGGGTGAGCAGCTCGTCGCTGGTTCGTCCGTCCAAGTGCCGGGACGCATCCCCGTAGAGCTGCTCGGATCCCCAGAACGTCCCGTCGAAGCGGCTGAGGCCCGAAACCCTCCAATACGCAGGCGCATCTGCCTCAACCCGGAACAGCTCGGCACCGGAGGTACCCACCAGGCGGCCTTGGGCATTGACCAGAGGGCTGATCGTCACCCTCGACGCCGGGGCACTGCCATCGAGATCCTTCCATGAGACGATTGCAGGAGCGTCGCTGCCTGGCAGCAAGGGCACCAGCAGTGCAGCAACGAGCGCGGCGGGGATGCCCAGGCGCAGTGCCGTGCGCATGGGCACGGTTGCACGCCGCCGGTCGGACGCGCCCACCGGTGTCCGGTCCCCGGTGTGGTGGATGCCGTGTGCGGCCACGAACGCTGCTGCACAGACGACCATCGCAGCGGCACTGCGGATTCGCCATGCATCGGTACCCAATGCCCCCACGAAGGCGAGCACGCAGAAAGCGGGAAGCAGCCCTTGCCCTACCGAGCGCGTACGCAACGCCAGTGCGTCGGCGGCAAAGGCCGCTAGCCAGATGACGGCACCGCCGACAAGCAGGAAGCCTGCGGTGGCAGGCGTCGGCGCTTCTACGATGCCGAAGGCGTCCCAGGCCGCGGTCACGTCGGCGGCCGCTTGCCGCAGCGTCTCGGCGGTGGGAAGCAAGCGCAGCCAGAGTGTGTCGGAGTACAGGGCCAGTCCTTCGACGATGATCAGCATCACCGCCGATGCCGTCGCGGCCGCCGCAAGGGGCCAGCGCTGGCGCCGTGTGACCGCAGCCGAGGCATGGCCGCCCAACGCCATGATGAGCCACAGCGGCGCGAATTCCCAGCTGTCGAACAGGCGGCGGGCGGTGAGAACCGAGAGCAGCGTCAGCAGCCAGAGCGAAACCTCCACCTGCCACAGGCTCCGCCCTTTCATGTACTCACCGCGTTCGCTTGAGACGATGTCTGGGCTGCAGCCCACTTGGGTCCCAGCTCGGCGAGCGTGCTGATGTCGACAACTCCCGGACCGCCCGCCGGCAGGGCATCACCAGGTCTGCACACGCGGATGACGGTCATAGACGAAGTGCGCGACCCCGCTGCCGAGATTGCTTCGGCATCTCTCGCCGCATCGAATACGGTGCCCCCGAGCACCACGACCACTGCACCGACGGCTGTTGCCGCGGCCGCAGCGAGCGTGCTGCGCAGGGATCCCTGCGCCGATGTGGAGACGTCGGCGAGATGATCGAAGACTTGGGCCAAGCCTTCGCCCGAGGTCACGAAGCCGGTATCTGCACCCGCCACCGTCAGCAGTCGCAGCGGGTCATGCCGAGTTGCACTGGCGAGCACGACGCTCGCTGCAGCAGATACGGCAAGCTCGAAGCGCTCGTCGATGAGCGGGCCAGCATCAAAAGCGGTGCTGCGAGTGTCGAGCACCACCGTGACCCGGCTCCGGCGGGGCACTTCGTCTTCTCGCACCATCGGGCGGCCGAGACGCGCCGTCGAGGGCCAGTGGATGCGACGGACATCGTCGCCGGCGGTGTAATCGCGCAGCGCGTAGAAATCCTCGCCGATGCGTTGCAAGGTGTGGACGTCAGCAGCAAGGCCCAGCGGTTCAGGCCCGCGAGCCAGGCGAGGCGGCGCCAGTGTCTGCGTTGCCGGATAGACGACCAGCATCGTCCGCGGGCCTTCGCCGACCCGGGTGCGGGCCAGGCCCAGCGGATCGACGACATCGACCTCCGCTGGTCCGATTTCCAAACGACCCCGGCGTTGAGTCGGCAGCAGGTACGAGGTGCTCAGACGCTCGGCGGCGAGCAGCGGGCCGACCCCCAAGCGCGCGCCGAGGGTGCCGGTCACCGGGTCGGTGAGCTGGAGCAGGGGGGCATGGCCGCCTAAGTTCGTGAGGACGAGTTGCACTCGTGCCTTGCCTCCGGCGTGGACGCGCGCAGGTTGGACCGAACGCTGGATCCTGAGACGGATCCGGCGCGTCCGGGTCCACACCACCGACCCCGAGATCAGTGCGATCCCCGCCAACGCGAGCACCAAGAGCTCGCCCATGCCGAACAGCCGACCGGCGCCGGCGGCCACTGCCGAGCCGATCCCGACGGAGGTGCCCCGCCGCGTCAGCATGCAGCCCAGCCTCTTAGCCAGCGGTGGGGACAGCGACAGCGCCGAAGACGTCGCGCAGGGCAGTCTGGGGTGTCAAGCCCTGCAGTTGCGCATCGGCGCTCAGGCGGATCCGGTGACCGAGCACCGGTTCAGCGACAGCCTTCACATCGTCGGGCACTACGTAGTTCCGACCGGCGGCGAGTGCGCGCGCCTGTGCCACTCGCTGCAGGTCGAGCGTGGCCCGCGGGCTGATGCCCAGCGTGATTGTGCCGCGCTGTCGAGAAGCATCGGCAACGGCGACGATGTAGCGGCGCAGCACCGGCGCAACGTGGACTTCGGTCACGGTACGGGTCATCGCCAACACCTCGCCGGCGGTGGCAACGGGTTCAAGCGTGATCTCCGTGGTGCCGTCGTGGAGATCGAGCACCTCGACGGCCGAATCCGCATCCGGGTAGCCGATGCTCACGCGCATCAGGAACCGGTCGAGCTGAGACTCGGGCAATGGGTAGGTGCCCTCGTGCTCGATCGGATTCTGTGTGGCAATCACCATGAATGGCTGACCGAGCGGCCGTGTTGTGCGGTCGGTCGTGACCTGGCGTTCCTGCATTGCTTCGAGCAGAGCCGCCTGCGTCTTCGGCGAAGCCCGGTTGATCTCGTCGACCAGCACGATGCTGGAGAAGAGTGCGCCAGGACGGAACTCGAAAGTGCGCTCGCGCTCATCCCAGACATTGACGCCGATGACGTCCGATGGCAGCACATCCGGGGTGAATTGGATCCGGCCGAACGGTGCGTCAATCGAGGCTGCGAGCGATTTGGCGAGGCTGGTTTTGCCGACCCCCGGTACGTCTTCGATCAGCAAGTGTCCATCGCACAGCAAGCACAGCAGCGAGAGCCCGACCGCGTCGGGCTTGCCTCGAATGACCCGCTCCACATTCGCAGCGATGCGCTCGAACGTCTGCCGGAATGTCTCGGCGTCGGCCACGTGCGTTTGCGGGGGAGTGTGATTGCGCACGGCGTCTGGCTTTCGGGGCTGGAAGATTCCGTGTAGCCGGCATCTCGGCCGGGACTCGGAGAACGCTGTGAGGCTACTCAGCATCGCTTCACCGTCACCGTCGCCCCCCGCTGCCGCTTCTAGAGTGGCCCGGTGCGCCGAACACGGACTCCACGCGGCCACCGCATCGGGGCGGCGCTCGCCGCCGTGGCGATGCGCCCGCGGTTGTGGCTCACTGCTGGACGAGCCATGAGGCGGCTGATCCCATCGCGCTGGTGGGTTCGCCCGCCGTTCCTGCCGGTGCCGCACCGCGACTATGTGCGATTCCGGCTGTTGACCGCCGTGGGTCCTGACAGCAGTGTTGCCGCCGAACCCGCTGATCTGATCCAATGGCTGGAATGGTGCCGACACTGGCCTGCCGCTGCTGCGGTGCACCCGTCGCATGAAGCCCGTGATCCTGAGCCGGCACTCCTGAGGCCGTGACATGACTTCCGTTCGAACGGTCGCGTACGCGCCCCAGCCAGTCGCCGATGCCGTCAACGGGAATGCCCTACCGGAGGCGTGCCCCGCTTCACCGACGGGCCGTGTTCGCGCGCGATGCCTACCGCTGCCAGTACTGCGGGAACCGGGCCGAGTGCATCGACCACGTCCACCCGCGCAGCCGCGGTGGGGAACACACGTGGGAGAACGTGGTGGCCTGCTGCCGGGCTTGCAACGTGGGCAAGGGAGACTCGTTGCTGTCAGAAGGCCGGTACAGGCTTCGCCAGACTCCCTACGCCCCCGAGCCTCTCGCCGTAGTGGCGGCGATGCGCAGCGATACTCCCACCGAGTGGACCGACTACCTCGGCGACCTACGGCCCCAGCTCGTCTGAACCGCGCTGTGCGAAAGCGCGGACGGCTGTCTGCCATCGTGTGCTTGTGGCCGCGTGGGTACGCGACGAATGGCACGCAAGCGCCGAACTGCTGCATGCACGTCCAATGCCGAGCGACGGTCGACGACGCGTCTCGTGGTTATGCCCGGCCGCACCTGCACTGATCCTGGGTTCTGCAAGTCCTGACCCCTTCGACGGGGTACGGACTGATCTCGTCCGGCGGCGCAGCGGTGGGGGTTTGGTGTGGTTGGATCCTGAGACAAGCGCGTGGGTAGATGTCTTCGTGCCCGCCGGTGATCCGGTCTGGCATGCAGACATCAGCAAGGCCTTTCATTGGCTGGGTCGCACGTTGGCCACGGCTTTCGCTGATGCCGGTGTCCCCGCAAGCGTGCATCCCGGCCCCTACGAAGCCGGGCCGTCCGATGGTCTGGTGTGTTTTGGGTCACTCGGCCCAGGCGAGGTAATGGTGGACGGCCGGAAGCTCGTCGGCATCTCCCAGCGTCGCACACGCGAAGGCAGCCGTTTCCAGTGCATCGCTTACGAACGCTTCGAACTCGGCCCCCTCGAAACTGCCTTGGATTCCGCCACCGCCGCCCGCGTCCACAACCAAGCAGTCGGCTGGGACGACCTCGGCATCACAGCTTCACCCACCCAAATCGCCAAGCAAATGGTGAGTTTCATCGCCGCGCACGACGCTGACTAGCGCCAGCCAAGCGTCCCGCGGGACACAGCAGCGGAGGCTGCAGGACCCTCTGCGGGTGAGCGCAACACATCAGGGGTGGACAGTGTGGGTGTTTTGCCCATAAAGTGGTGCGAAGTGGTTTGTAAGGGCAGAAATGCCCAAGCAGATCAGGTTCCTATTCGGACCCTGCGGAGGCCCTGCGGTGGAGAGTCTGTTCGTCGGTCAGCACGAGCACTCGCTCGATGCAAAGGGCCGCATCGTGCTGCCGGCGAGCTTTCGCAGCGCTTTCGAACCGTCCGGCTTCCTGATCAAGCACAGCGAGGGTTGTCTCGCGCTCATGACGCCGGACCGGTTCGGCGAGATCGCAGGCCGGATGTCCGAGCGCTCCCAGTCCGGCGGGCCGCACGGCCGCGCAGCCAAGCGCTCATTCGGAGCGGGAGCCGCCCGGGTCCTGCCGGACAAACAGGGCCGGATAGCGGTTCCTGAGGAGCTGCGCCGCTTCGCCGGCCTGCAGCGCGAATGTGTCGTGATCGGCGCGATTGATGAAGTCGAGATCTGGGACGCGGCGCGCTGGCACGAGATGAACGCCCAAGGCGAATCGCTCCTGGCGGCACCCGAGAGCGGCATCGAGGCAGCGGAGCAGGTGTAAGCGTGTCCACCGCTGCTCGTTCCTTCCACGAACCCGTCATGGTTGACGAGATCGCCGAAGTCTTCGCACCCGTCGCTGGCGGGCTGTTCGTCGACGCAACGTTGGGGGGAGGCGGTCACGCCGAGATGCTCCTGCGGCAGCATCCGGAGCGGCAGCTGCTCGGTATCGATCGCGATCCCGAAGCAATCGCATCAGCGCAGGAACGGCTTGCAGCCTTCGGGGACCGAGTCACGCTGCGCTGTGAGCGGTTTGACCGCCTCGGCGAGCTGGTCGATGCGGCCGCCGGAGGCCCGCTCACTGGTGTTCTGTTCGACTTCGGCGTCAGCAGTCATCAACTGGATGCGGGCGAGCGCGGTTTCTCCCACCGTCACGACGCCCAGCTGGACATGCGCATGGACTCCCGCTCGGAACTCGATGCCGCATGTGTCGTCAACACCTATGAGCTCGCTGAACTGCGAGATCTATTGAGGCGTCACGCGGACGAGCGTTACGCCCAGCGCATCGCCGCGGCGATTGTGGCCGCCAGACCGGTGCGCACCACTCGCCAACTGGCCGACATCGTCAAGGCTGCTGTGCCGGCCGCAGCGCGGCGCGGCCGGCGCCATCCGGCGATGCGCACGTTCGCGGCGATCCGCATCGAAGTGAATGACGAACTGAACCTCATCGAACCCGCAATGCGAGCGGCGCTCGCGCGCCTGCAACCACGTGGGCGCCTCGCAACGCTCGCCTATCACTCAGGAGAAGACAGCATCGTGAAGATCATCCTGCGAGAAGCAGCCGACGGGGTGTGCGAATGCCCTTCGACGTTGCCATGCATCTGCGGAGCGGCACCAACGGTTCGCCTGCTGCGTCGCAAGGTCACACGGCCCAGCGCTGCTGAGGTCGAACGGAACCCGCGTGCCGCCAGTGCCGTGATGCGCGCGGCGGAACGCCTCGAGCCTGCACGTCGCTGATCCCAGCGGCCCTAGAGAACAAGACGTAGCCCGATGGCCCTCGCCGCCGCCCACTTCACTTTCGCGGATGCGCCGCCGGCACGGGTGTCGACGCGGCGCGCGGTAGGGCTGCGTCTCGTCGGCGTCACTGCGCTGCTGGCGGCTGCTGCGATCACCGTGCTCGCCGGGCTTGCGGTGTTCCATTCGATGCTGGCAGCGGGTCAATACCGGCTGTCGGAGTTGGAGTCGGAGATCACGGCGGAGCGGGAGCGCCTGATCGACCTTCGCTACGAGCTGCAGATGCTCCATGGTCCCGCCGAGATCGAACTGATGGGGGTAGGGGCGCTCGGCCTGGTGAGCGCGACGGATCCGATCGATGTGCGGATCGAGCCGCGGCATATTGCCGCCGTCGACCCGCCGCAGCGAAGCATCCATGAAGGCGGAGACTGGCTTTCGATCAAGACGCTGCTGACCGACGCGTCCACAGCGCATGACCGACGTTCTTGAGCACGCCGAACGCCGCACAACTCCGGCGTCATGGCACCCGTCGATGGGTGCCCCGCCGGGGTTGCGATCATCGACGGCACGCACGGCAACCCGACGGCCTGACGCGGCGACCTCGCACCGGTGGCACCCGTCGTCAGGTGCGAAGACACCGCCTGGCGAACCGAGGTCGACACTTGCCGCAGAGCAGACCGACCGAAGGCCGCGCCAGCGCACGGCTCGCGCCGGGCCGCCGCGCCGGCGGGCGCTGCTGCTGATCGTCGCCAGCACGGTGGCACTGGCCACCCTGGGCGCTCGCTTGGTGCAAGTGCAGGTGCTCGATCGCGAGACCTACGCCGCCCTGGGCGAGCGTCAGGGCACGGCACAGTGGGAGCTCGAATCGGTGCGCGGGGCGATCCTCGACCGGAACCTGAACCTGCTAGCGGTATCGGACAACCTGCCCACCGTCTGGGCCGATCCTCGCCTGGTGACCGACCCGTACCAAACGGCTGCCATATTGGCGTCGGTGCTGGATGTCGACGCCGACGTCATCGCCGAACGGCTCGCGAGCGACCGGCATTTTGTGTACGTGGCGCGTCAAGTGAGCCCCGAAGACGGGCTGGCGGTGCAGGAACTGCAGCTTGCCGGCATCGGCGTACGCGGGGAGTCGTCGCGACTGCGGCCCAACGGCGACGACTTCGCCCGCGGGCTGCTCGGCGCCACCGACATTGATCAGAACCCGCTGGGTGGCGCTGAGAAGCAATTCGCCGAGGTGCTCGACGGCACAGACGGCCGTGAGGTGGCACGGATCGCCCAGAGCGGCATGCCGTTGCCGACAGGAACCGAGCTCTTTGAGCCCGTCAGCCATGGCGACGATGTGGTGCTCACACTGCATACCCAGATGCAATGGGTGGCGGAGCGATCCGTGAGCGAAGCGGTCCGAGCGACCAGTGCCGAGGGCGGCATGGTGGTGGTGATGCAGACCGATACCGGCGACGTGCTGGCGCTGGCGGCGGTCGCCCGCGACCCCGAGACCGGCGAGGTCAAGCCGGTGGCCTACAACCCTGCGTACACCGACGCCTTCGAGCCGGGGTCGGTGGCGAAGAGCTTCACCGTCGCCACAGCGCTGGAAGCAGGGCTCACCACGCCGGTCGAACTGCACTCGACGCCGGCCAGGTACACCGTCGCTGACAAGGAGTTCATCGAGCCCTACTCCAAGCCCAGCGACCAGATGACGACCTCGGAGATCCTCGTTCATTCATCGAACATCGGCACGATCAAGCTTGCCGAGCGGATCGGTGCCTCCGCGCTGCAGCGTTCGCTGCGATCGTTCGGCTTCGGCCGCCTGACCGGTGCCGACGAGGCCCCGGCCCTGCCCGGCGAGAGCCGCGGCATCTTGCGTGCCGCGAATCAATGGCGCGGCACCGACCTCGCCACGATCGCCTTCGGCCAGGGCATCGCCATGACGGCGATCCAGCTCGCTGCTGCCTACAACGCCATTGCCAACGACGGTGTCTACGTCACACCGCGCCTCGTGCTGGGCAGCGTGGGCAGCAACGGCGCACTGCGGCCTGCTGACCCTGTTCCGACGCACCGGGTGCTCTCGGAGCAAACTGCTCAGCAGATGCAGGCCATCCTGGCCGACGTCGTTCGCTCGGGCACGGGCAAGCGAGCCGCCATCGACGGCTACCAGGTGGCGGGCAAGACCGGCACTGCGCAGAAACCCAGCCCTGATGGCGGTTACTCCTCCGAGGCCTACACGAGCTCCTTCGCAGGGTTCCTCCCTGCTGACCGACCTGAGCTCACCGTGGTGGTGGTGCTTGACGAGCCGGACGAATACCGGGCCGCCATCGTGGCCGCACCAGTCTTCGCAGAAGTCGCCGAGTACGCCCTGCGCATGCTCCAGGTGTCGCCAGATGCCTGAGCGGCGAGGCAGCGCGCCGGCCCAGCCGATACCGCTGGAGGAGTTGGCTGCGGCAATCGGCGGCACCTGCGTGTGGTCCCCGAGCCAGCGCAGCGACCAGTCCGCGGCACCGGCGCTGCTCGTGCGCGACATCACCCACGACAGCCGTTCAGTCACGCCCGGTGCGCTGTTCGGCTGCGTGGTGGGGCAGCGCCACGACGGCCACCACTTTGCCGCTCAGGCGTTGAATGCGGGTGCTGCGGCGTTGCTGGTGTCTCAGGTCCTCGATGTCGATGTGCCCCAGATAGTCGTGCCCGACGTGCGAGACGTACTCGGGCTGGCGTCAGCTGCGGTGTGGGGGCAGCCATGGCACCGTTGCCAGGTCGTAGGCATCACCGGGACAGCGGGCAAGACCACGGTCACGCATGCAATCGCCGCCATTGCGAGCGCGTGCGGTACCACTTGTGAGGTCATGGGCACGCTGGACGGATCGCACACCACGCCCGAGGCACCCGACCTGTGCCGACGTCTCAGCCAGGCCGCCGATGCGGGCGCCGGGATGGTGGTGCTGGAGGTGTCGTCTCACGCGCTCGCCCAAGGCAGGGTTGACGGTGCCTCCTTCGCTGCCGGCGTGTTCACGAACCTCGGCCATGAGCATCTCGACTTCCACGAGACGATGGAGGATTACTTCAACGCCAAGGCGCGGCTCTTTGACGGTCGCAGCGAGATAGCGGTGCTGAACGTTGCCGATACGTGGGGTCGCCGCCTGGCATCGATGGCCGCCGGCACAACCGCCGACGTCGTCGAGTGGCAGCCTTCTGATATCGACCGAATCGTTGTGAGCACGGCGGGAATCAGCGGCCGTTGGCGCGGCCGATCCGTGCACTGTGGGCTGCTGGGCCGGTTCAATGCTGCGAACGTGGCGGCCGCAGCGGCAACGGCCAGCGCACTCGGATTCGATGATGACGCGATTGCCGACGCGATCGCCGCTGTGTCCCCGGTACGAGGGCGTCTGTGGCCCGTCAGCGGTCCCGATGATGACGTCACGGTCTTGGTCGACTACGCCCACAAGCCAGATGCACTTGCCGCCGCATTGGCCAGCGCGCGTGAGCTCGGATCTGCGAGCGGCCGTCTGTGGGCAGTGTTCGGAGCGGGCGGCGATCGGGATCAGTCGAAGCGGGCGCTCATGGGCGCCGCCGCGGACCGCCATGCCGATGTGCTCATCCTGACCTCCGACAACCCGCGCAGCGAAGATCCTGCTCGGATCGCAGCCGGCATCGCAGCCGGCGTGGTCAGTCGACATGACGCAGACGACAGCTTGCACGTCGAATTGGACAGATCGAGCGCCATCTCGTACGCCGTCCGGCACGCTCAGGCGGGCGATGTGATCGTGGTCGCCGGAAAGGGCCACGAGACAGCGCAGGTGAGTGCAGGGCATTCCGTGCCCTTCGATGACGCAGTCGTTGCTGCCGAGCACTTGCGGCGGCGCAGGAGTGCGCAGGGATGATCGCGCTCCTCATCGCCGCTAGCTCAGCGATGTTCGTTTCGCTCGTGGGAACTCGCTACCTCATTCCGTGGCTGCAGGCGCGAGGCGTCGGCCAGCCGATCCGCCTCGACGGCCCCCGAGGTCACATCACCAAAGCGGGCACGCCGACCATGGGCGGCGTTGCGGTCGTCGCCGCTGCCGTCGTGGGATACGTCGTCAGCCACCTGCGAGCGGAGACGGTCATCACGCGGTCGGGCATCGTGCTGCTGGCAGCCGTGTGCGGTGCAGGCCTCGTGGGCTTGGCCGACGACTGGATCAAGGTGAGCCGCGAGCGCAACTTGGGATTGAACAAGCGGGCCAAGCTGATCGGGCTGATCGCGGTAGGCACGGGCTTTGCCGTCGCATCGGCGTGGTGGGTGAACCTCGATACCGCTGTCGCATTCACACGGCTGGACGGCAACGCACTTCGGGTTCCCGCCGCAGTGTGGATCCTGTGGGCGGTCATCATCGTTCTCGGTACGTCGAACGCAGTCAACCTGACAGACGGGCTGGACGGCCTCGCCGCCGGAGCTGCCGCAGTGGCGTTCGCGGCTTTCGTGGTTGTCGGGTACTGGGCATTCCGTCACCCCATCTCCTACGACGTCAAGCACCCGCTGGACCTCGCCATCATCGCCGCCGCCATGGCCGGTGCCTGTGCAGGATTCCTGTGGTGGAACGCGCCCCCGGCGCGGATCTTCATGGGCGATACAGGTTCGCTGGCCATCGGCACTGCGATGGCTGGGCTCGCAATGCTGTTGCACGTCGATCTCCTGCTCCCTGTGATCGGTGGCCTCTACGTCATCGAGACCGCATCGGTGATCATCCAGGTGGGCTCATTCCGGCTCTTCGGCCGCCGCTTGTTCCGGATGGCGCCGATGCACCACCACCTCGAGCTGGGCGGATGGCCGGAAACCACCGTGCTCATCCGTCTCTGGGTCGTGAACAGCCTGCTCGTCGCGCTGGCATTGGGCATGTACTACGCGGACTTTCTGAGCCTGGATCTCGTCGAAATCCCGGCGGGTTCGTTGTGACTCCGCCAACATGCGTTCTCTCGTGGCCTTCAGTGCTGTGCTGCTGCTACCGACTGCCGGTTGGTTCGTTGTGACTCCGCCAACATGCGTTCTCTCGTGGACTTCAGTGCTGTGCTGCTGCTACCGACTGCCGGTTGGTTCGTTGTGAGCGTCCACGACTTGACGCCCGCAGACGGGCCGGTCGTCTTGGTGGGCATGGGAGTGACCGGACGCGCAGTGGCCTCCGCGCTCGCGGCGCGCGGTCATGAGGTGATCGCGGCGGACGACCGACCAGGCGAAGCGGCGCGCAGAGGGGTCGGCGCAGATGCTGCGTTCGGCGAGATTCACGATTCCACCGATGCGACCCTGCTCAGGAAGCTGGTATCGGGCGCCGCGGCCGTCGTGCCCGCTCCGGGCGTGCCGCCGCGACACCTCAGCTACACGCTGGCGGATGCGGCCGGAGTGCCGGTGGTGAGCGAGTTGGATCTGGCAGCGCAGTGGGACAGCCGACCCCTCGCGGCAATCACGGGCACCAATGGCAAGACGACGGTCACGGTCCTCACTGAGCGAATGCTGAACCGGAGTGGAGTCTCCGCTGTCGGCGCCGGCAATACAGATATCGCTCTGGTGGACGCTATTGACCGTGAGATCTCCACGTTCGTAGTGGAGGCATCGTCATTCAGGCTGCACCGGGCGCGCAGATTCGCTCCCGCTGTCGCTGCGTGGCTGAATCTGGCTCCCGATCATCTCGACTGGCATCCTGACCTGCGCGATTACGCCGCTTCCAAAGCCAGGATCTGGGCGGCCCAGGGTCCCGACGACGTCGCAGTGGTTCCCCTAGGCGACACCGATATCGAACCGTGGACGTCCGGGATCCGTTCACGGCGCGTGACGTTCGCGACGCCCCAGCAACTTGAGGCACCGTGCGATGTGCACTACGAGCGCGGCGTCTTGGTCGCGCATGGCGACAGCATCGTGGCGGCGGCGGACTTGCCCCGACGGCGTCCCCATGACTTGTCGAATGCCGCCGCTGCAACGGCTGTTGCGCTGGAGATGGGTGCATCCGCCGAGGCGGTGGCGACGGAGTTGCGGTCATTCGATGGGCTGCCTCACCGACTGGCATTCGCAGGTCGCGTCGGCGAGGTGAGCTTTTACGACGACAGTAAGGCCACAGCGCCGCACGCGACGGTGGCAGCGCTGCGCGGCTTCTCCGACGCGGTGCTGATCGCGGGCGGCCGGAACAAGGGTCTCGATCTCGGGGAGCTTGCCGCCGTTGCCCCACACGTTCACGGCGTCGTGGCGATAGGTGAGGCCGCCGGCGAGGTTGTCGACTGCTTCAGCCAACCTGCATGCGGCCAGATCGAGCTCGTCCGGGCCGACTCGATGCACGAGGCTGTGGAGGCTGCCCACCGGATGGCGCAACCCGACCGCGACGTGGTGCTGTCGCCCGGGTGCGCTTCGTTCGACTGGTACTCAAGCTATGGACAGCGAGGGGAGCACTTCAGTACGGCCGTGGCCGGCCTCGCCGAGCGCACGCGCTCGCACGCTCCGACGGGTGACAAGCAATGAGCAAGCTGGATCTTCCGCGCACGCCACCGGGACGGGCTCGCTCAGGTCCGTCGGTGCGCTATGCCGCCGTCCTGTCTGCGGTGTTCCTGTTGCTGCTCACCGGTGTTGTGCTGGTGCTGTCGGCCACCTCGGCGACCGGAATCGAATCGTCTGACCGTCCATTGCAGTACTTCACCCGGCACCTGTGGTCGGTTGGGATCGCTGTTGCCGTGCTGCTCGTCACGCTTGGCGTCGATTACCGGCACTGGCGGCGCATGGCATTGCCCCTCGCAGCTGCGAGCGTGAGCTTGTTGGTCATCGTGCTGGCGGTGGGCCAACGCACCGGCGGCGCCCGACGCTGGATTGAAATCGGCCAGTTCAGCATTCAGCCATCGGAGACAGCCAAACTGGCGCTCATCGTGGCGTTGGCCGCTTTCCTCGACGCCCGCCAGGATCAGATCGAGCGACCCGACCGGATCCTGCGGCCCGCCATGCTCCTGCTCACCGCCGGGTGCTCGCTGGTATTGCTGCAGCCGGACCTGGGAACCACCCTCATCCTGGCGGGCATCGGGGTCGGCATGCTCTTCGTCGCCGGCCTGCCAGGCCGCGATCTGGCGAAGATCGCGGCAATGGTCGTTGTGGCGGCACCCTTGCTGGCGTATGCGGCGCCGTACCGCCGCGCGCGGCTGGCGGGCTTCCTGGACCCGATCGCAGAACGGTCCGAGAGCGGCTACCAGACATTCCAGAGCCTGGTGGGTCTGGCGCAGGGAGGACTGCGCGGCACTGGGTTGGGCGCAGGCCAGGCCAAGTGGGGCTGGGTGCCCAATGCACCCACCGACTTCATTTTTGTCATAGTCGGAGAGGAGATGGGCCTCCTCGGCGCCCTCGGGCTCCTGACGCTGCTGGGGGTTGTCGGCATCGGGGGGCTCCGGACGAGCCAGAAAGCGCCAGAGCTGTTCGGTTCGCT
Organism: Candidatus Poriferisodalis multihospitum; assembly: GCF_028283155.1. NCBI lineage: Bacteria > Bacillati > Actinomycetota > Acidimicrobiia > Acidimicrobiales > Candidatus Poriferisodalaceae > Candidatus Poriferisodalis > Candidatus Poriferisodalis multihospitum. Next base: position 45,036 of record NZ_JAPYOK010000109.1, read on the forward strand.
GCTCGCAGCCGGCATCGCCATCTGGTTCGTGCTCCAGACGCTGGTGAACGTCGGCGGTGTGGTTGGATTGCTTCCGGTGACTGGTGTGACTCTGCCGTTCCTGTCCTTCGGCGGTTCGTCGCTGGTGGTGACGGCAGCGGCCGCCGGTTTGCTGCTGAATGTGACGCGGCGATCCGGCTGAGCCGTGGCCACACCCGGCAGCGCCCCCAGCCTCCTGATCGCGGGAGGCGGAACCGCGGGGCACCTGATGCCTGGCCTGGCGGTGGCTTCCGCGCTGACTGAGCGCGGCTGGCCCGCAGAGCGCATCCACTTCGTCGGCAGCGCCCGTGGCATCGATTCGCAGATCGTGCCGGACGCCGGCTTCGGCGTGACCTTGCTGGGAGGTCGTGGCCTCACTGCACGCCGGGTGAACCTGACCAACGCGCGCGCTGCAGCGAGCTTGGCGTGGGCCACAGTGCGCGGCATCGCGCTCGTGAGACGGCGGCGTCCAGCCGCGGTGCTGTCGCTGGGCGGCTACGCCGCGCTTCCCGCGACGGTGGGAGCGGTGATCTGGCGGGTGCCGTTGGTGATCGCCGAGCAGAACGCAGTGGCATCGGCAACGAACCGCCTGCTGGGCCGATTTGCACGTGCTGCGGCCGTACCGGTCCGCGGGACAGGGCTGCACCGGGAGGTGGTGACCGGGAATCCAGTGCGCCCGGAAGTCGTCGAGGCTGCACACGAAGCGGCAGATGCCCGCACCCGGCTCGGCTGGCCCTCGGACGCCACCGCCGTGGTCGTATTCGGTGGTTCGCTGGGCTCGCGCCGGATCAACACCGCTGTCTGGATGGCGTTGGCGTCGCTGCGCGACCGCGACGGCCTGTTCATATACCACGTGGTGGGCAAGCGCGACTGGGACGAGCGTCCATCGCCGCCGCCTCCGCGCCCCGACGGTTCGCGGGTGCGCGATTGGTACCGGGCCGTGCCGTTCGATGAGCAGCTGCCCGTGGCATTGGCCGCAGCCGATTTGGCGATCTGCCGCGCCGGTGCATCGACGGTGGCAGAGCTGTCGGTCATCGGCACGCCGGCAGTGCTCGTGCCCTTGCCGATAGCGACCAATGACCACCAGCGTCGCAATGCGGAAGAGCTGGTGGCAATGGGCGGGGCACGTGTCGTCGTCGATGCCGAGTTCGACGGGGGCCGAATGCTCGCCGAGCTTGATCAGATGCTGGGATGGCAGCACCGGGCGTCGGCCGGGCGTCTCCCCGAAGCGACCTTCGGTCGCCAAGACTCCGCTCAACGGGTCGCAGAGCTCGTGATACAGCACAGTTCAGCGGTTCCTGGCTCAGTGAGGCACGCGGATCCTGCACCGAGAAAGCACACAACGTGACCATTTCGCCGTCCATCGAGCCAGCGCTCCTGACCCAGGGGCCGTCGGGCCGGTCACCCGATCTTGAGGAGCCTCGCAGCATCCACCTGGTGGGTGCCGGTGGCGCGGGCATGAATGCCATCGGGCTGGTGCTCGCCGAGATGGGCCACGGCGTCAGCGGCAGCGACCTGAGGGCGGGCCCCGGCATGACTCGGCTCGCAGCTCACGGTGCCCAGGTCATGATCGGCCACGACGCCGCCAACATCGGCTCGGCAGACATCGTGGCCCATTCGAGTGCGGTGCCCCAAGGCAATGTGGAGCTCGTCGAGGCCCGCCGCCGGGGCATTCCGGTGCTCAGCCGGGCTGAGCTGCTCTCAGGGATCTGCCGGTGCAAGCAGACGCTGGCGGTCGGCGGAACCCATGGCAAGACGACCACTTCGTCGATGCTGGCGCTGTGCCTGGTCGCGGCCGGCGAACACCCCTCATTCCTCGTAGGCGGCGAGGTGAACGAGATCGGCTCCGGCGCCGTCTGGGACACAGCAGGGGAGTGGTTCGTTGTCGAAGCAGACGAATCCGACGGGACGTTCCTGGCACTGGGCGCCGATGCGGTGGTCGTGACGAACATCGAACCCGACCATCTCGACCACTACGGGAGCTTCGACGAGCTCGCAGCCGCATTCGAAGCCTTCGCCGGCAACGCTGGAGGGCCGCGCATCGTGTGTGCCGATGACCAGCGAGCGGCCGCCATGGCCGAGCGCGTCGGTGGCTGCGTGACCTATGGGACGGTCCCCCACGCTGACTACCGGATCACCGACATGCACAGCTCGCGCACCGGCGCCGGCTTCGAATTGAGCAACGGCACCACGTCGATCGGCCGTTGCGAGCTGCCGCTGCCCGGGCTGCACAACGTGACGAATGCGGCAGGTGCTCTTGCGGCAGCGCTCGAGCTCGGGGCCGCAGCCACACCGATGATCGACGCCCTCGGTCGATTTGCCGGCGTGTCCCGGCGGTTCGAACGACGCGGCGAGCGCGACGGGGTGTCGTTCATCGACGACTACGCGCATCTGCCCACCGAGGTGGCCGCTGCGATTGCCGCTGCTCGCAGCGGAGGCTGGAAGCGGATAGTCGCCGTTTTCCAGCCGCACCGCTACTCGCGGACCGCAGCACTCTGGCAGGACTTTGCGGACTCCTTCGCAGATGCCGACCAGGTGGTGCTCACCGGCATCTACGGTGCCGGCGAGCTGGCTCTGCCCGGCGTGTCCGCCGAGCTGGTGCTCGGCGCCCTGCTCGACTCCCATCCATATGCGTCTGTGGCTTATCTTCCGGGCCGGACTGAACTGCGCTCGTACCTGCGCACCAACTTGCGGCCCGGCGACCTGTGCCTCACGTTGGGCGCCGGCGACCTGACGACGCTCCCAGACGAGCTGCTGCATGTCGCCTGAATGCCGCTCTCCGGGGCCATGGTCGAACCCCGATGCAGTCCAACGTGCGGTGGCAGTGCTGGGCGATGCAGCCCGCGTCGATGCGCCGCTGGGAGCGTTGACCACCTCAAGAGTCGGCGGCCCGGCAGCGGTGGCCTATGTGGCAAACGGCATGCCCGACCTGCAACGCGCGGCTGAGGCCGCAGCAGCATCCGGGCTGGAGATACTCGTCGTCGGGCGAGGATCGAACCTGCTGGTGGCAGACCGAGGATTCGAGGGCATCGCACTCTTTCTCGGCGATGCCTATGCAAAAGTCGAATTCGACAGCGCGGACGCCACGGTCACTGCGGGCGCATCTGTGGCGCTGCCAGTGCTCGCACGCCAGTGTGCCGCGGCAGGGCTCGGCGGCCTGGAATGGGCTGTTGGTGTGCCGGGTTCCGTGGGCGGAGCCGTGCGCATGAACGCAGGGGGGCACGGCAGCGATATGGCGTCGTGCTTGATCGACGCTGACATCGTCGATCTGGAAGCCGGGACCGGAGCTGTCCACGATGTCAGCGCGCTGAACCTGAAGTACCGCAGCAGCGGCCTCCAGAACCGTCACGTCGTGGTTCGTGCGCGGTTGAGCGGGCGGCAAGCGCCCCCTTCGACGGTGACGGATCAGATAGCGGACATCGTCCGTTGGCGCAGAGAACACCAGCCCGGCGGGCAGAACTCCGGTTCGGTCTTCATGAACCCGCCCCTGACCTCGACTGGAACAGTGTCCGCAGGAGCCCATATCGACCAGACAGGTCTTCGCGGATTGCGCATGGGCACTGCCGAGGTGTCACGCCTGCACGCAAACTTCATCGTCTCGGATCCCGGCGGCACGGCGGCCGATGTCGTCGCACTCATGGCCGAAATCCGGCGCCGTGTCGCCGAGTCGACCGGCATCGTGCTGCAGCCCGAAGTCCGCATGGTCGGCTTCGAGGCGACGCCGACACCGTCTTGAATGATGTCGAGGGGGGATACGAAGTCTGCCGATCAGCAACGCCGGCGCCGGTGGCTGACCGTGACGGCGCTTGCTGCGGTTGCCGCAGCAGTCGCGACGATCCTTCTCGCAGCAGGCACCTTCGAGACCGACCGGATCCACTTCAGCGGCCTGCATCGCGTGAGTTACGACGAGGCATACGAAGCCGCCGGCATCCGTCCTGGGGACTTCATGGGAACACTCGACACCGGCGGAGCAGAACGGTCACTCGAGAGCCTGCCTTGGGTCGCCGACGCGCGTGTCCGACGTCGATGGCCTGCAACGGTGGACGTGGATGTCGTCGAGCGCGCCCCAGCGGCGGTTGCGCTCGCCGCTCCCAGCAGCTGGGTTCTCTTGGACATCGAAGGTCGGATCCTCACTTCGCCGCTCACTGTCGTGCCTGAGCTGCCGCGCCTGTCAGGCATTGCTGCTGCGCCAGAACCGGGTGCTTTCCTCGCAAGCGATGCGAATGCGCTGCTCGCCGCGTTGAGTGCAGCGCAAGGGCAGCCGGAGTTCGAGGTTGCTGCGCTGTGGCGGGACAGGCGCGGTGACCTGCGTGCGCGCGTACGGCAACAGCCAGGAGATCTTGTGCTGGAAGTCGCGCTGGGGGACGAGTCGGCGATCGGGGCCAAGACGGCGGCGATTGCCGCGGTCATCGGAGAGATGACGGCCTCTGATGCCATCTTGGATGTGTCGGTTCCGCACCTGCCGGTGCTCCGCCCGTCGGGTTGAGAGGCTGAGCGCAGGGTCTTGCCGATTGACAGAGGCATCAGTACTGTCGTCAATTGCGCTATTTTCCCGTAGAAGGTGCCCGTCGGCGGCACGTCTGATGTCGCGGCCGGCCAGTGAACACAAGGAGCCCTGTGGCCTCACCACAGAACTACGTGGCAGTCATCAAGGTGGTGGGCGTCGGGGGCGGCGGCTCGAATGCCGTTAACCGCATGATCGATTTCGGTTTGGGCGGGGTCGAGTTCATCGCCGTCAATACCGACGCCCAAGCCCTGCTGTTGAGCGACGCCGACGTCAAGCTGGACATCGGCCGCCAGCTGACGCGCGGGCTCGGCGCCGGCAGCGATCCTGAAATCGGCACTCGAGCCGCAGAAGAGCACCGTGACGAGATCGCCGAAGCACTGCAGGGTGCCGACATGGTGTTCATTACGGCCGGGGAAGGCGGCGGCACCGGCACCGGAGGCGCTCCGGTGGTGGCAGAAGTCTCCAAAGAGGTAGGAGCGCTGACGATCGGAGTGGTCACGCGCCCGTTTGCGTTCGAAGGCAAGCGTCGGCAGATCCAGGCCGAACAGGGCATCGAGCGGCTGAAGGAGCGCGTCGACACGCTGATCGTGATCCCGAATGATCGGCTGCTGACGGTGGCGAGCGAGCACACGTCGATCATCGATGCCTTCCGCATGGCGGACGACGTGCTGCGCGAGGGCGTGTCCGGCATCTCGGGACTGATCACCACGCCAGGACTCATCAATACCGACTTCGCCGACGTCAAGGCGATCATGTCGAGCGCTGGCACCGCCCTGATGGGGATCGGTCGTGCCCATGGCGAGAACCGCTCCAAGAATGCGGCCCGGCAGGCAGTCTCGTCGTCGCTGCTCGAGGAGTCCATCGACGGTGCCCGCGGCATCCTGCTGAACATTGCCGCGGGGCCGGAGCTCGGGCTGTTCGAAGTCAATGAAGCGGCGGAAGTCATCCGCGAAGTGGCGCATGCCGAGGCCAACATCATCTTCGGCACGGTGATCGACGATTCACTCGGGGAAGAGATCCGTGTAACGGTCATCGCTGCAGGATTCGACCGATATGGACCGGGTCGCTCTGGAGGTGCTGCGCTGGGCGACTACGCAGCCTCGGAGGAGTCCGGCGATGTGGCTGACCCGTTCGGCGACCTCGACGAGGACGACGAGTCGTTCGACGTGCCCAGCTTCCTGCGGTGACGCCTGGGTTACGTCGCAATCACTCCAGACTGCTGCACATCGACGCCGGTCGCGGACTCCCAGCGGGGCTGCACGGCTCGACAAGCCACACCGGCGGGCGCTTCGGATGCTGACCCTGCGCCGCCGCTGCGGGAACAGCTTGGTGCGGATCTCGGTTACTGAGCGCTCCGACGGCGACTGCGCTCCCATCGACGGATCCGCCCCCAGCAACGTGACCGTCCTACGGCAGGTCCATGGCACGCGAGTTGTCGAGGTCGGGCGACCAGGAGAGCATCGGGGTGCCTGCGCGGACGCCGCGTGGACATCGATACCACGGGCCACACTGGCTGTGAGAACCGCCGACTGCGTGCCGATTGCCCTGTACGGCACCGATGGAGCGGACTGTGCGGCTGTCGCAGCCATCCACGCAGGATGGCGAGGCCTGCTCGACGGCGTCATCGCGGCGACCCTCGCCGAACTCGGCCGTCACGGGATCCGTCACACCCGAGCCATCGTCGGGCCCCACATCGGCCCGCTGCAGTACGAATTCGGCGCCGACCAACTGGAGACTGCCAGCGCGGCACTCGGGCCCTCGGTGTCGAGCACGACGCACTGGGGCACCCCGTCGCTCGATCTCGGCGAGGCCACGCGGCTGGAGCTGCGACGGCACGGGGCCGTCATCGACAGCGAGATCGGCCGTTGCACTGCTTCGGATGAGCGCTATTTCTCGCATCGAGCCCGTGCCGAACAGGGCCGGACGGCGGTGCTGGTAGGCCTGGAGACTGAGCGGGCAGGGGTGCTGATCGATGATTGACGCCGAGGAGGTCCGCCGCCGCACCCAGCGCGTCAAGCAGCGGATAGCCGATGCCGGCGGCGATGTTGCTCACGTCGGCATCGTGGCAGTGACCAAGGGCTTCGACAGCTCGGCAATCGAAGCTGCGGCTCATGCCGGTTTGGCGATGATCGGTGAGAACTACGCCCAGGAACTGCACGGCAAGTGGAACGAGATGGCCACCGCGACCAAGACGGCTGTGGAGGTCCACTTCATTGGGCGGCTGCAGTCGAACAAGGTCCGGCAACTGGCTGGACTGGTGGACGTGTGGCAGAGCGTGGACCGGTCGCGGTTGGTATCCGAGATAGCGCGCCACGATCCGGGTGCCGCCATCTTCGTGCAGATCGATGTAAGCGGCAGTGCCACGCAGGGCGGTTGTCCGCCCGACGAGGCCTCGTCACTGGTGGCTGCCGCCCGTCGGGAGGGGCTCGATGTAGCCGGTTGCATGGCCATTGGCCCGCAGGGTTCGCCGCCTGAGATCGAACGGGCTTTCGGCGAGGTTGCCCGATTCGCAGATCGCCATGAGCTCGAGCACCGCTGCATGGGGATGAGTGCGGATCTCGAGGCGGCGATCAGAGCTGGCTCGACGATGGTACGCATCGGGACTGCCCTCTTCGGCAATCGCCCGCCGCGAAATATCTCCACGCGGGGTGCCTGACCGCAACTTGACAAGTCGGTACCCTGTGCGATTGAGGCAGTTTTCTGATCGGGACTGTTGTCACTGAGGTTCTGCATGGCATCGTTCATGAAGCAGGCAATGAGCTATCTGGGCTTGGGTCCGGATGACAGCTATGCCCCGCCGCCCGAACGCGCCATGCCGGGCGAGATGCCCGCGGCTGAGGCCTTCGCCGACCAGACCAGCCAGAGCGGTGTCACCGTGGTTGAACGGCCAGCGGCGGCGACGCCGCAAGCTGCATCCGGCGCACCGACGTCGGCCGTGCGCCGTGTCGCCACATCGACAGCGCAGCCGTTCGTACTGATGCCGCGGATGTTCGATGATGCACAGCAGATCGGAGATCGCTTCAAGCGCGATCAGCCGATCATCTTGAACTTGCAGGGCCTCGATCGCGATACCGCTCGCCGGCTCCTCGATTTCGCCAGCGGGCTGTGCTATGCCCGCGACGGCGAGATGCGCAAGGTCGCAAACGCCGTGTACATGCTCGTGCCGGCAAATGTCGTGGTCACCGACAGCGAGCATCATGCAGTTGCTGCACAGGACGCTTCCGTGCAAGACGTCGGCCGCTGAGACGCTCCGGCGCGGACCACCAACCGGAGCGATGAAATGCTGTGCACGCTGATATCGCTCTACGTGTTCGCCATCTTTGCGCGTGTGCTGTTCAGCTGGATCCCGCTTGCTCCAGAGAGCCCGGTCATGGTTGTGCGAACTTGGCTGGTGCGCATTACTGAACCTGTCATGGGTCCATTGCGGCGAGCACTGCCCGCGGTGCGACTGGGCCGGGTGGCGCTCGACCTGTCACCGATCGTGCTGATCATCGGACTGCAGGTCTTCGTGGCGGGCATGCTGCTGGGATGCTGAGACGCTGGTACATTCCGCGCCATGGCGAGTCCTGATTCTCCTCCCGTCGAACCCTCCGATACCGAGGGCGAGGGCTTGCTCGAAACCATCGGCGCGCAGCTTGCGACGCTCGCGGCGCAAGTGTCCGAGATCGACCAGCGAATGAGCAGCGTGGAATCGGGAGCGCCATCACAACCGGTGGAAGTACGGCTATCGCCCGAGACGGTGGCGCAGATTGCCGATGCACTCGCAGCACTGCAGGCGGCCGGCAGCCAGGCACTGGACGAAGCGTTCAAGACGGCGAGCGACGACCTCACCGAGGCGCTGTCCGGTCTCGTGCGGTCCGAGATATCGAGGACGCTGACTGACGCCGGTTACACCGTCGAGGTCACCGAGGTCGCTGAATCTGACATCGACGATGAGCCGTTCGAGGACGGCACAGGCTCCGATGCTGCCGCCGAGAACGACCTGGATGAGCTGACCGAGCCAGAACCGATTGCGGCCTCCGTTCGCTCTGGGCCAGATGCTGCTGCCATGCCGTCGATCGTCGCGCCCTTGGCCGCAGCGGATCGGGTTGACGCCGCGTACGAATCAATCGGGTCCGGCTCGGAGGGCGACACTGGTGACGACGACACCGATGAGGCCGACGGTGATCTCATCGACGCGGATCGGGCACCGCTCGCACTCGACGAACTCGATGATCCCTTCCTTGATGCGCTGATCCGCAAGGAACCGCTGTCTGCTTAGACAGCCGCCCGCGAGCAGACCGCCAGATCGAGGTCGGGCTCGTCGCTGCCGTCGAGCCAGTGGATCTCCTCCGCTAACACGGCGGCTTCCACCAATGGCTCATGCTGACGGATCGCAGCCAGATTCGGCGGACTCCAGCGGATCGTCAGATTGATGCGGTCGGTGACCTCGAGACCGTGCTCCTTGCGCGTTTGCTGGATGTGGCGAATCAGATCGCGAGCTGCACCTTCGGCCTCCAGCTCGGGTGTGACCGTGGCATCCAGCGTCACGACCAGTTGCTGGTCTTCCAGCACCGAAGTCGTAGCCGGGTCCGATGGTTGCAGGGTGAGCTGGTATTCGCCGTCGCGCAGTTCGTGGCTTCCGGCCACCACCCCGCCTTCGGCAGTGACGTTCCAGTCGCCCCTTCGGGCGGCCATGAAGACTTCCTGAACAGCGGCGCCCAACCGCGGCCCCAGCACCGAGCCGTCTGGGCGCAGCACGTGGGTCGCGAGGTCGCCGAGCTCATCTCGGAGCTTCACCTCCCGGACGTTGATCTCATCAGCAAGAAGCGGGGCGAACGGTTCGAGCAGCTCGGCACCGGCGCCGGCCACGGTCACGCTGTGCAGCGGCAGCCGGACGCGCAAGCCGGCGTCCTCGCGCACTCGCAGCGCTGCGGAGGCCGCAGCTCGAACAGCATCCATGTGTTCAACGAGATCAGGATCCAGCGGGAGCATCTCAGGGTCAGGCCAGTCGCTTAGGTGCACGCTGTCACCGCCGGTCAGCCCGCTGTAGATCTCTTCGGTGATCATCGGCAGCAGCGGGGCCGCCATGGCCGCAAAGATCCTCAGCACCGTGTACAGCGTGTCGAAAGCGTCAGGTTCGCCCGTGGTCCCGCCTTCGGCGGACAGGACGCGGGTGAACTCGCCCCAAAAGCGTGTCCGGCTGCGGCGGATGTACCAGTTGTTGAGCGCGTCGATGAATGACTGCAGCTCGGCGGCGGCCCCCGGCAAGTCGTAGGCCTCGAAACTTGCCGTCACTGATTCCAGCGTGGCCCTGGTCTTGGCTAGCAAGTAGCGATCGAGCACATGAGGAGAGTCGGTTCGCACCTTGGCCTCGTAGCCATCGGCATTCGCGTACAGCGTGAAGAAGGCGTATGAGTTCCAGATCGGGATCAGCACCTGCCGGGCGACCTCGTCGATGCCGTTGTCGGAAATGCGCGTATCGCCGCCCCGGACAATGTTCGTCGCCATGAGGTACCACCGAAGTGCATCGGAGCCTTGGTTGGCGAAGATGTCGGTGGGCTCGGTGTAGTTCCGCAGCCGCTTGGACAGCTTGTTGCCGTCGGCGGCCAACAGCACGCCATGGCAGATCACGTTCTGGAACGCCGGCTGGGAGAACAGTGCTCCCGCCAGAACGTGGAGCGTGTAGAACCAGCCGCGGGTCTGGTTGATGTACTCCACGATGAAATCGGCCGGGAAGTTCTTCTCGAACCACTCGGAGTTCTCGAACGGGTAGTGCACCTGCGCGAAGGGCATGGACCCCGACTCGAACCAGCAGTCGAGCACTTCGGGCACACGCCGCATGGTCGAGCGGCCCGTGGGGTCGTCCGGGTTGGGGCGAGTCAGCTCGTCGATGAACGGCCGGTGCAGATCCGTCGGGCGCACGCCGAAATCGCCCTCGATCTCGTCGAGACTGCCGTAGACATCGATTCGGGGGTAGTCAGGGTTGTCGCTGACCCAGATCGGGATAGGCGAGCCCCAGAATCGGTTGCGACTGATGGACCAGTCACGGGCACCTGCCAGCCATTGGCCGAACCGGCCATCGCGTACATGGCCGGGCACCCAGTTGATCTGCTGGTTGGTCTCGGCCAGGAGATCGGAGATCTCGGTGACCTTCACGTACCACGAGCTGATGGCCTTGTAGATGATCGGCGTGTCCGTGCGCCAGCAGTGCGGATAGTTGTGCTCGTAGCTGTCGTGGCGCAGCACCCTGTCGCGTCGCTTGAGCTCGGCGATGATCTGCGAGTTTGCCTCGAAGACGTTGAGGTCGGCCCACGGTGTGATCGGTTGCGTGAAACAACCCCGGTCATCCACCGGTACTGCATCGGCGATCTCGATGCCGTGGGCCTCGCAGAGAAGCTGATCCTCCTCGCCGAAGCCGGGCGCCAGGTGAACCACACCGGTGCCTTCGGCGGTGTCCACAAAATCGCCGGCGAGCACCCGGAACGCCTCGGTGCGATGAGCGAAGAAGTCGAACATGGGCGAGTAGCGGCGGCCGGCGAGCTCAGCGCCGCTCATCGTGCCCACGACGGTGTACGGCTCGAGGTCTGCTGCGTAATGCTCGAGACAGTCCGACGCGAGGACGTAGCGGCCAGCACCGAGCACCTCCGACTGCACGACGGCATAGGCGATCTCCTCGCCGACGGCCACCGCGAGATTGGACGGCAGGGTCCACGGCGTTGTGGTCCAAGCGAGCAGTCGCAACGGACCGCCTGTGCCAGCCGTGCTGCCTGCGCCGGTTGGCTCATCGGTGTCCGCTAGTTCAAACCAGACCGTGATGGCAGGATCCTGACGAGGTCTCGTGGCGTCGTCGAGCCTGATCTCAAAGTTTGACAGAGGAGTCTCCGCGCCCCACGAGTAGGGCATGACCCGGAACGCCTGGTAGACGAGACCGCGGTCCCAGAGCTGCTTGAACGCCCACATGACCGATTCCATGTAGGGCAGGTCCATCGTCTTGTAGTCGTCGTCGAAGTCGACCCATCGTGCTTGGCGGGTGACGGTCTTGCGCCACTCCGCCGTGTACCGCAGCACTGAATCACGACACTGGGCGTTGAAGCGTTCGATGCCGAATTCCGTGATCGCAGCGCGTCCGCTCACGCCGAGCTCACGTTCGGTTTCCATCTCGGCAGGCAGGCCATGGCAGTCCCAGCCGAAGCGGCGGTTGACGCGGTGGCCACGCATCGTCTGGTACCGAGGGACCACATCCTTGACGTAACCGGTCAGCAGGTGGCCGTGGTGCGGCAGTCCGTTCGCAAAGGGAGGACCGTCGTAGAAGACAAACTCGTCGTCCGCGGACCTGTTGGCGATCGACGTCTCAAAGGTGCTCTGCTCGTGCCAGCGCACAAGGATCCGTTCCTCGATCTGCGGGAAGTCTGCTTGCGCAGGTACACGTGGGTACACGGTCTCGGTCGGCTCTCGCTTCACCAGCGCCTCCTGGGCCTCGCTCGAGCCCACGAGCCAGTCCACGAGACAGCGAGGGTACCCCTGAGGCAGGGAAATCAACGGAGTTGCGAGCTGCCAAACGCAGTCGAAATCGGCGACCTAGACTGCCGCGTCGCTTCTGTGGGGAGGAGCCATGGCCACTGCGAAGAAGGCTTCCGCCCGAAAGGCTGCTGCGAAGAAGGCTCCCGCACGGAAGCGGGCAGCGAATTCCTCGAAGACCAAGACCGCCGCGAAGAAGGCAGGTGCTGCGAAGAGGACCGCAGCAAAGAACACCGCAGCAAAGAAGGCGAGCACGGCCAAGAAGGCATCTGCGAAGAAGGCCGCACCCCGCCGCAAGTCTCCAAAGCCCCGCTTCGGCGATGCGTTTCTCGAAAAGCAGCGACAGGCGTTGCTGGCTGAGCGCCGTCGCTACACGGCGCATGCTGAGCGGTATGAGGCCGAGGCCGAGCAGCTCGTGAGCGAACGCGAGCCGGGAGATGTCCAGTTCGATGAGGAGTCGGGTGAGGGAGACTCCATTGCCGTGGAACGCGATCGGGCGCTGCAGATCTCGGCTCGTGAGCGCGAGGAGATCGCCGAGATCGATGCTGCTTTGGCGCGCATCGAAGACGGCACCTACGGCATCTGCGTCGTCTCGGGCAAGCCGATCCCCAAGGAGCGCCTGGAAGCGATCCCGCACGCCTCCATGCGCGTGGAAGTCAAGAGCAGCGGTCCGGCATGGCGTCGGCCGTAGACGCTGAGCCGAGGTGTTCGCAAACCGCCCATCAGCGCCACAGACTCGCGTGACGCGCAGCCTCAGCATCGCCCTCGCCTCGGTTGCAGTTCTCTGCTTGGATCAGCTCACCAAGGCATGGGCCGTGGTCGCTCTGGACGACCGCATCATCGACCTCGTGTGGACGCTGCGCCTGCGGCTCGTGCACAACACCGGCTTCGCCTTCTCAGCGGGCCAGCGACTCGGTCCGGTCCTGGCGCTCGTGGCCATCGTGATCGTCGGTGTGCTGTGGCTGTCGCGACATCGTGTGCAGGGCCAATGGGCCTCAATCGGGCTCGGCGGCATCATCGGCGGGGCGCTGGGCAATCTCGCCGACCGCGTCTTTCGCGGCGCAGCCTGGGGGCGTGGCGCGGTCGTGGACTTCATCGACCTGCAGTGGTGGCCGATCTTCAATGTGGCAGACGCATTCATCACCGCCGGGCTAGTGATCGTGCTGCTCCACCTGTATCGCAGCGAGCGGCGGCGGGCCGGGGCTCCCCGGGAGGCACCTGGGTGAGCGATCTGCCGGGACACTTCGAGATACCGGAGTCGCTGTCCGGCGAACGCATCGACCGTGCACTGTCGCTGTTGACTGGGCGGTCACGATCAGACACGGCGAAGATGGTTGCTCAAGGGTGCGTTCTGGTCGACGGCCAGATCGCTCGGGCGGGCTCGGTACGGGTTGCTGCCGGCTCGACTGTAGAAGTCACAGACATGCAGCTTCCCGCCGCAGTCCCGGAGCAGCGCCGTGAGATTGCCCCTTTCGATGTCCTGCATGCCGATGGCGACATCGTGGTCGTGGACAAGCCATCCGGAGTCGTCACACATCCGGGCAGCGGGCACTCTGCGGGCACGCTCGCAGACGCATTGGTCGAGCAGTATCCGGACATGGCCGGCGTGGGTCAGCCCGGCAGGCCCGGCATCGTGCACCGGCTCGACCGGGGGACCAGCGGCGTCTTGGTCTGCGCACGCAGTTCGCGGGCGTATGACGCGCTTGTCGAGCAGCTCACGATGCGGCAGGTTCGCAGGACCTATGCAGCGCTCGCTCGAGGACATCCTTCCTCACCGACAGGCACGATCGACGCGCCGATCGGCCGGGATCGGGAGAATCGCACCCTCATGGCCGTGACATCGGAGGGGCGTGACGCCCGGACGCACTACAGCGTCGTCGAGACCTATGTGCATCCTGCGGAAGCCTCGCTGCTTCGCTGCCGGCTCGAGACGGGGCGGACACACCAGATCCGCGTGCATCTGGCCAGTATCGGGCTGCCACTGCTCGGCGACCTGACCTACGGCGTGCCGGATCCATTCGGTATCGGCCGTCCGCTGTTGCATGCGGCCACGGCGCGCGGCCCCGGGCAACCTCGGCCACTGCAGCGAGGCTGTAGGAGTCCAGTTCGGCACGCATGCGATGGCCGACCGAGTCCCAGATCGCCAGCAAGACGCACTGTCCCTCGTGATCGCACGCACCATCTTGATGAGGCTGGCCGAAATCGCCGAGAGCGATCGGGCCGTCGACTGCTCGAATGATCATCCCGATCGTGACCTCGGCCGGGTCGCGAGCCATCACGTAGCCGCCGCCGACACCACGTTTGGATCGCACCAGACCCGCCCCTTTGAGCGCCAGCAGGATCTGCTCCAGGTAAGGCTGGGGCAGACCTGTGCGTTCCGCAATATCGCGCACCGAGGTCGGCCGGCCATTGTCGTTGAGGACTAGGGACAGCAACGCGCGGCTCGCGTAGTCTCCCCGCGTCGAGACCGCCACGGTGGCAGCGTAGCCCCGGCACCGGCCTCGCCTACTGGCTCGGCCTCCTAGGGTCGGTTTCGTGGAAAGCGACGCCGTCGAGCACAACGGGGGCAGCGAACCGCTGGCGCTCGACCGCACGCTGCCGACGTACGACGGCCATTGTGTCACCGCAGTCGCTCCGGCTCTGTGCGCTGGCGTCGAGGCTGATCTCGTCAGCGATGCGGTTGCAGCTGCACGCACGGTGGTGCTGCTGGTCGTGGATGGCCTCGGCTGGCACCAGTTGCGCCGCCATCGCGCGCTCGCGCCGGCGCTTGCTGCGGCGAGCGCCGCGACGCCACCGATCACCACAGTTGCTCCGAGCACCACCGCAACGGCACTGACGTCGCTGGCCACCGGGGCAGCGCCCGGTGAACATGGACTCGTCGGTTATCGCATAGCGACCTCTCTCGGGCTGCTCAACGCGCTTCGCTGGCGGGCCGGCGGCCGGGACGCGCGAGCTGAGTTGCCGCCTGACGAGCTGCAGCCCGTCGAGCCATTCTGCGGCCAGCCCGCCGCCGTCGTGACACGTGCGGAATTCCGCCATAGCGGTTTCAGCGGTGCTCATCTGCGCGGCGGCACATTCTGGGGATGGCACGACCTGCCCGGCTTCGTCGCCGCGGTGCGGGCTGCCGTCGACGAGGGCTTCCGGTTCGTCTTCGCCTACTACGACACGGTCGACAAGATCGCTCACGAGTTCGGGCTCGGCGAGCGCTACCACGCTGCGCTCGCCGAGACGGAGCGCCTGGCCGTGGCCTTGCGCAGTGACCTGCCTGCCGCGGTGCCCGTGATCGTCACTGCCGATCACGGCGTCGTCGAGGTGCTCGAACCTCCGGTGATGGTCGATCCCGAGGTCGTAGCACTCACCGACGGCTGGTCAGGCGAGGCCAGGCTGCTGTGGCTGCACGCCTGCGCAGGTGCCGAGTCAGCTCTTGCATCTGCCTGCGAGCGCTATGCCGGTATCGCCGAGATCGCTCCTGTCGAGCAGGTGCTGGACGAACAATGGCTGGGTCGTCATGTCACCGAGACGGCCAGGGGCCGGCTCGGAGATGTCGCTCTCGTGCCCAGAGGTCTGCAGGCCTTCACCATGCCCGACGAGGACCAGCCCCACCACGCACTCATCGGC
Organism: Candidatus Poriferisodalis multihospitum; assembly: GCF_028283155.1. Taxonomy (NCBI): domain Bacteria; kingdom Bacillati; phylum Actinomycetota; class Acidimicrobiia; order Acidimicrobiales; family Candidatus Poriferisodalaceae; genus Candidatus Poriferisodalis; species Candidatus Poriferisodalis multihospitum. The sequence continues at coordinate 60,679 of NZ_JAPYOK010000109.1, forward strand.
CGCCACGGGGGCTTGACCGCCGAAGAAATGCTGGTGCCGTTCGCGCAGCTGTAAGGGATGGATTTTCCGCCAGATAGCATTTTGCTGGTGGTCGGCGATCCAGTTCCAGACCCAGAACAGGGCGAGTTGCTGGAGAGCGGACCACTCACGGAAGACGACATCGACGACGAGGCCTTCGTTCCCGAACCGGCGAAGCTCATGCGCATCGGCGGCATGATTCGTAAGCTGCTCGAAGAAGTCCGCCACGCGGAGCTCGACGAAGCGGGTCGCGACCGCATGCGCGACGTGTATCACCTGTCGGTTGACGAACTGGCAACAGCACTTTCCGAACCGCTCGCTGACGAGCTGAACCGGATTGCGCAGCCGTTCGACGAAGACATCCCGTCGGGTCCTGAGCTGCGGGTCGCCCAGGCTCAGCTGGTGGGATGGCTCGAAGGGCTCTTCCACGGCATCCAAGCAGCGGTATCAGCGCAGCAGATGATGGCAGAGCGGCAGTTGCGCACGATGCGCAGCAATGCACTCGAAGCCGGCGGGCAACCCCAGAGCTCGCCTGCGGCGGGTCGGGGCGGTGTCTATCTGTGAGCGATCACTGAAGGCAATAACTACCGAATCGGTTGGCCGGCACCGGGGGATCGGCCAGCGAGCATCGCAGGGAGCGAGAATCACATGGCGCTCGAGGTTGAGACAAAGGACTGCACGGCACTCAGCGATGCTGAGATCTCCGAGATGGCCGAGCTGGTCACCGGCGAGAACGTTCACTTCGACGTCGGTCACCTTTCCAAGCAACGCGATGCATGGGTGCTCATCACCCATGTGCGAGACGGTGCCAAGCTCTCTGCATACGGCTTCTGCACGCTTGAACGGGTCGGCGGCGATCCGACGGTGCTGATGGGCGCCGGTGCCACACGGCGTTCGGCTCGCCGCGACAGCGCTCTGCGGGCGATGATGACCGACCAATTGCGACGCGCCGTGCTGGCGTTCCCCGACGAGGACGTGCTGGTGGCCTGCCAGATGGCCGACCCAGCCGCGTTCACGGCCTTCAAGCCGCTTGATCGGGTAGTGCCCCGCCCCGGCTACGAGCCCAACGGCGAGGACCGCGCCTGGGGACGACGACTGGCCAAGCGATTCGATGTGCAGGGCGAGTACAAAGCGCGAGAGTTCAAGGTTTATGGGGACGGCGGGCCCTCATTCGTGCTGAATCACACGGCACCGCGGCCTGAGAAGATTGATCCGGCGATGACCGGCCTGTTCGACGGCTTCGATACGGCCAACGGCGATGCACTGATCGCGTTCGGCTGGGCCAGCCGGGAAGATCTCGCGAAGCTGCTGTAGCACTCGCTGCTCATCGGCTCAGCCTCTACAGGAAGAGTGTGCGCTGGTGAACTCTGGATTCAGCGAACTCGCCCGTCGCCGCCGGATGACCCGGCATTTCCTGCCGGATCGGATCGATGACGGCCTGCTTGAGCGAATCCTTGACACCGCCCGCCGTGTCCCTTCGGCCGGCAATACGCAGGGCTTCGACTTCGTTGTGCTTCGGGACCCCGGCGAGACGGCTCATTACTGGGACACCACCCTGCCCCCAGACCGCCGCGCGAGCTTTCGCTGGGATGGGTTGCTGGCCTGCCCGGTTCTCGTCACGCTGTGGGCCGATCCGCAGGCGTACATCGACCGCTACGGCGAACCCGACAAGGAACGCTCTGGGCTGGGCTCGGGTACGGAGGCCTGGTCGACGCCGTATTGGACCGTGGATGCGGCATTCGCGGCGCTTGCACTGCAGTACGCAGCGCTCGACGAAGGCCTCGGGGTGCTGTTCTTCGGCATGTTCGAACACGCTGCAGCCGTGGCAGCCGCTCTCGGTGTGCCGCCGGCGCACGAGCCGGTCGGCGTCGTGGCGCTGGGCTGGCCCGATCGAGCGGCTGAGGCGTCCAGCGGTCCGGCGGCGAGCCACGACAGGCCCCACCGCCCGCTGTTCGTCGACGAGCCGGGCAAAGCGGCGGCAGCAGCTGCCGACCGCCCGTTGGTGCACTGGGGTCGCTGGTAAGTTGCTGACGTGGGCGATCAGACTGCGCCAGATGAGTTCGGGCCAAAGCAGATGGCGATGGTGGAATACCTCAAGCTCGGCGACGACCCGCACTTGGTTGCCTACGTCTGCGATGCATGCGGGGCCTGCTACTTCGACCGGCGTAATGCCTGCGCTGCATGCGGGGCACGTGAGTTCTCCACCGGGCGCCTTGCCAATACGGGCTCGGTGCGGACGTTCACCATCGTGCATCGTGCCGCCCGGGGGGTGCCGGCGCCCTATGTCTCGGCTGTCGTGGATCTGGACGGTGGCGGTCGCGTCAAGAGCAACATCATCAACATCGAACCCACCCCCGTCAACGTCAGCCTCGGCATGCGTGTACGCCTCGCGACCTACGTGACCGCCACCGACGACGACGGCAACGAGGCCGTCGCGTTCGGCTACGAGCCCGAAGCGGCCTGAGCTTGCCCCGTCACCCGACCGACCCTGCGAACCGACAAGCGACTACATCAGCGACAGACCCGCCTAGCGAATAGGGAGCACCCGTGAGCAACCAAGACCCAGTGTGGATTCTCGGCACCTCCATGACCAAGTTCGGCCGTTACACCGACAAAGACCTCATCGACTTGGCCGCAGAGGCCTCGCTCGGAGCACTCGATGACGGCGGGGCGACCATGGCCGACATGGACGTCCTGGCGGCGGGCTGCCTGTACGAAGCCAACGGCGGCGTCGGCCAGCGCCTCCAGAAGCAACTCGGCCAGACCGGCATTCCCGTGTACAACGTGGCCAATGCCTGCGCAACGGGGGCGACAGCGGTCCGCACGGTGATGATGGCGATCAAGTCCGGCGAGGCACAGATGGGCCTGGCGGTCGGTGTCGAGCAGATGGGCAAGATGGGCATGCTCGGTGCCGATCGGGCCGCCCGTTCCGACCGTCAGGTATTCGAGCGCAAGGGACGCTTCGGGTCTGTCGTCGGCGTCGAGGGACGGCTCGGCACCAACATGATGCCCGGCGTGTTCGCACAGGCCGGCATGGAGTACGCCTACGAGAACGACGGCGTTGGCTTCGAGCAGTTCGCCAAGGTGGCCCAGAAGAACCACGAGCACTCCACCCTCAACCCGCTGGCGCAATACCGCAAGGCATTCACACTCGACGAGGTCATGAGCTCCGAGGTGATCGCCTCTCGGCCTCGGTGCTGACGTCAGATCCTTGGACCGAGGGCTGCCAGGTTCAGCCTGATGTCAACACGCTGACTCGCAACGCCGCGGATGCGGCATACGAGGCCTCGGGAGTGGATCCTGCCGACCTCGACTTGGTGGAACTGCACGACTGCTTCGCGACTGCCGAACTGCGGCACTACGACAACCTGCGGCTGTGCGAACCGGGCGGCGCTGGCGAATGGATCGACAAGGGCGGCCCGTGGCGCGACGGGGAGATCCCGGTAAACGTGTCGGGCGGCCTGCTGTCGAAGGGGCACCCCATAGGCGCCACCGGCGTGGCCAACCTGTTCGAGGTCGCTACCCACGTCCGCGGCGAGGCCGGCGACCGTCAGGTACCCGACGCCAAGGTCGGCCTGGCGCACGTGATCGGCCTCGGCTCGAGCTGCGGCGTGCACATCCTGGAGCGTTCGGGGCTCTAAGACGAACTCAGTTATTGAACGCGGCGAGGGTGGGGGCGAGTTCGTCGAGGTACTGCAGGGTTTCGTCAGCTGAGGGCAGGTCGAAGTTGACGGGCGTGAGAATGAACTGGCTGACGCCAGCTTCGGCGTAGGACTCCAGCCGGTCCATGCGGGGTCGGCCCCAGATGTAGAGCGTGATCGGGATGTCGTCGGCGTTCTCGCGCCCCGCTTCGTCAGCGAGGCGGCGGAATCGTTCGATGCCGCCGAGCACGTCGGGCTTGCCGGTGGTGTTCATGACACCCACGTCGATAGGCGCCCATTCGTCGGCGTACTCCGCCGCATGCTGGATGCCCAGCGGGCCGGCGTTGCCGAGTGCGATGGGCACGGTGCCGTTGGTGGGTTTTGGGTAGATCCACGACTCGCCGTAGCGGTCCCACTCGCCCTCGAAGGCAGGCACGGGATCGTCGGCCCAGATCGAGCGCATCGCTGCGATGCGCTCGCGCATGGCGCCGTAGCGGCGGCTGAAGGGCATGTCGGGGCGATGATCGGCCAGTTCCTCCTTGTTCCAGCCGACGCCGACGCCCAGCACCACACGGCCGCTGGCGAGCACGTCGGCGCTAGCGATGGTGCGTGCCAGGTCGATGAGGTCGTGCTGGAGGATGAGGCAGATGCCAGTGCCGAGCGTGATTTGGCTGGTCCGTGCAGCAGCGACACCGATGGAGACGAACGGGTCCATCATGTGGAAGTAGGTGCCGGGGAGCTGGCCGCCGTTTGGATAAGGGCTTTCGCGGGACGTCGGGATGTGGGTGTGCTCGGGGTACCAGACGGATGCGAAACCGCGTTCTTCGAGCTCTTGCGCCAGGTCGCCTGGATCGATGCCGCCGTGGTGATTGCCTGTGAGATACCCGAACTTCATGGCGCGCAGCCTACGAAAAAGAGCTCAGTCGCGGCCGAGTCTGCTGCGCCGCGATTATCCGCGGCCGAGTCTGCTGCGCCGCGGTTACCCGCGGCCGAGTCTGCTGCGCCGCTGTCAGCCGCGGCCGACGAGCGGCATGCCGTTGGCCATCACGGTCATGGTGAGCACGTTGGCGTCGGCGGGCAGTTCGGCCATGTAGAGCACAGCACGGGCCACGTCGTCGACATCCATCAGCGGCTCGGCACGGATGCTGCCGTCGGCCTGGGGAACGCCCGTGGCCATCGGGGCCGTCAAGGGCGACTCGGCGTTGCCGATGTCGATCTGGCCGACGGTGATTCCGTGATCCCGCCCTTCCAGCGACAGGGCCTTGGTGAGCCCGGTGATGGCATGTTTCGTGGCCGTATACGGGGAAGAGTGCGGGCGGGGAGTCTGTGCCGAAACTGATCCGTTGTTGATGATCCGTCCGCCGGAGGGCTGCTGGCGCTTCATCTGCGCGAACGCGGCGCGGGCGCACAGCCACGAACCGGTCAGGTTCACCCCGACCGTGGCTATCCAGTCGTCGATCGGCAGCTCGTCCACCGGCACCGGGCGGGTACCCATGCCGGCGTTGTTGAACAGCAGGTCCACACGACCGAACTGTTCGACGGCGGCGGCGAACAAGGCGTCCACGTCAGAAGGATCAGACACATCTGAGGTCACGGCAAGGGCGTCGGCAGCGCACTGATCCACCACCTCGTCAAGCAGCTCCCGGCGGCGACCGCACACGACGGTTTTCCAGCCGGCTTCCGAGAGTGCCAGTGCGCACGCCCGACCGATGCCGGTGCCGCCGCCAGTAATGACCGCCACCCGGTCGCTCATCGTTGTGCTCCTTGTTGTTGTCGGCGCTTCTGGATGTTTGCCCACTCGTCACGCAAGCCGACGGTGCGGTGGAAGAGCCGCGGCGCGGAGCTGCCTGGCTCTGCATTGCCCGCAGCAGCATTGTCGGCACAGAAGTAGCCGAGCCGTTCGAACTGCACCACCTGGCCGGGAGCGATATCGGTGACTGCGGGTTCGGCAACCCCGGTGCAGACCTCGCGCGAGTTCGGATGCAAGTCGTCGAGCGGATCACCGGTGCGCTCGCCCGGGAGCTCAGTGTCGAAGAGTCGCTCGTACAGTGCCGCTTCGATGGGCACGGCGTGCGCGGCACTGACCCAATGGATGGTGGCCTTGACTTTGCGACCGTCTGGGGCCTGACCGCTGGAAGTCTCGGGGTCATAGGTGCAGCGCACCTCGGTCACCCTTCCGCCGGCGTCGGTCACGGCGTCGATACAGCGCACGAAGTAGCCCGCGCGCAGCCGCACCTCGCGTCCTGGCGCCAGCCGGAAGTACTTGGGCGGCGCCTCCAGCCGGAAATCGTCCTGCTCGATCCACAATTCGCCGCTGAACGGCACCTGCCTAGTGCCTGCCGACTGATCCTCGGGATTGTTGACAGCCTCCCGGTACTCGACAAGCGGATTCCCGTCATCGTCGGTCGGCCAGTTCGTGATCACCAGCTTCAGCGGTCGCAGCACGGCCATCCGTCGTGGCGCGATGGCGTTCAACTCGGTGCGCACGAACGATTCGAGCAGCTCGGGTGCGTGCCGGCTGTTAGTACGCGCCACGCCGATGAAGCCGCAAAAGTCCCGAATGGCCGCGGGGGGATAGCCGCGTCTCCGCAGCGCCCGCAGCGTCGGCAAGCGAGGATCGTCCCAGCCGTCCACATGACCATCCTCCACTAGACGACGGAGGACTCGTTTCGAGGTGATCGTGTTGGTCAGTTCCAGGCGGGCAAATTCGGTCTGATGCGGGCGGTCGCCTGCATAGTCCAACTCGGCGAGCGGCAGGTGCTCCAGGTACCAGTCGTACAGCGCACGGTTGTCGCGGAACTCCAGCGTGCACAGCGAATGCGTGACGCCTTCGATCGCATCGCCCTGACCGTGGGCCCAGTCATAAGTGGGGTAGATGCACCACCGGTCGCCTTGCCGGTAGTGATCCTGGTGACGGATGCGGTACATCACCGGGTCTCGCATCTGCATGTTCTCGTGCTGCATGTCGATACGGGCCCGCAGCACCCGGCTGCCTTGCGGGTGCTGGCCGACCGCCATCTCCCGGAACAGACGCAAGTTCTCGTCCACAGGACGGTCCCGGAACGGGCTGTCTGTTCCCGGCTGGCCGAAGCCTCCTCGCCCGGCCGAGATGGCCTCGGCATCCTGATCGTCGACGTATGCGAGCCCTCGGCTGATCAGCAGCTCCGCCCAGTCGTAGAGCTGATCGAAGTAGTCGGAGGCGAAGCGGATTTCCTGCGGCTCGAATCCGAGCCAGGCCACGTCGGCGATGATGGCGTCGACGTACTCGGGACTCTCGGTGGCAGGGTTCGTGTCGTCGAATCGCAGAAAGCAGCGCCCGCCGGACTCTGCCGCAACGGTGAAGTCGAGGCAGATTGCCTTCGCATGACCGATGTGGAGATACCCGTTCGGTTCCGGCGGGAAGCGCGTCTGGACACGGCCCCCGAACCGGCCTGACGCCGTGTCCGCGGCGACGAGGTCACGGATGAAGTCACTCCCACTGTTCTCGCCCGGGTTCGAGGGTCCCGCGGCGGATCGATCAGGCACAGGGGCTCAGGCGTCGACCGTGACGTGCGGCGGCGGCCACGTCCCAGAGACGGTTCCGGTCGCCACCAGGTAGTCCATCACGCGTTCCAGCTGACCCAGCAGCGCTTCGAGATCGCCGGCATCGAGTGCTTCGGCCGCTGCCAGCGAGAGGCGATCTGTCTCGCCGCGGATCTTCTGAATGGTGGCGCCATTGCCGTGCCCGCCGCTGGTCATCATGACGTGACACTCAACCGCATCCAGGCTTCCTGCTGCCAGAGCAAGGTTGTGAGCATCGAAGCGGAACTCCCGCAGCAGCGTGCAGCCGTGCCACAGGTCCATAGTGGCGTCGCCGCCGTCCTCGCTGGGCCAGGGCTGCTGTGCCCAGGCGCCATAGAGGGGCCGCGCACCGGCAGGCAGGTCGGCGGTGAAGCTGCGCAGCGCCGCTGCAGCACCGGCGATGTCGGCAGGCTCGGGGTAGTCGCCCAGCGCGCGACCCATGGACGCGGTGGTGAGCTCGCGGTAGCGGGCCAGCACCGCATCGGGCTCCATGACATCCCAGCATCCAGGCACCGCTCGGGAAACCATGCGCGGCGCGAAGTTGTAGAAGACCGACGTCACGGTGGGAGCGCTCACGGCGCCCATGGGGGCGGATCGGTAGGCAAAGTACGCATGCCACCAGCCCTTGAATCCGTCGTCGTTGAATCCGTAGATCTCCGGTGAGTAATAGGCCACCGTGTGGATGGGCTCGACAAACCGCCCCAGCCGCCGGATCGGGCTGCGACGGTCCTCGCTGCGGGGAATCTCGCCCATGTGTGCTCCTCGGACCTGTGGCTCTCGTGCGTCGATGCCTGCGGGCGGCTACACGACCCGCCCGAGGTGGCCGCCATGGTATGGCCCGAGACTTCGAGACGCGATGCTCGTCGTGGGACACCGACCCGAACCCATTCGACAGGGCCGCACTACGGTTCGTGCCATGACCGTTCATGGAATGCAGCACGAGACGAGTGTGGAAATCGCTGCGTCTCCGCAGGCCGTCTACGACCTAGTGTCCGATGTGACCCGGATGGGGGAGTGGAGCCCCGAGAACGTCGGAGCCGACTGGACGGGCGGAACGCCTGGCACCGAAGGCTCGACGTTCGAGGGTCACAACCGAATCGGCGAACGCGAATGGAGTGTGCCCTGCACGGTCACCGTGGCACAGCCGCAGGAGTGCTTCGAATGGGTGACTCGGCCGGGCGATCCTGAAGGCCCGTATGTGCGCTGGACCTATCGCATGGCACCTGCTGATGCCGGCGGCACATCGCTGACTGAAGTCTGGGACGTGCTCTCGCTGCCGCCGACGCTCCAGCCACTCAGTGCCGAGCAGCTCGCAGCACGGGCGGACGTTGTGCGTGCCGGCATGGCCGAGACTCTCGCCGCCATCAAGGCCGCCGCCGAGTCATAGCTCGTCCGGGAGTTTGGGAGGACGCACATGGATGCGATGGGCTTGGGGAACCTGAACTGGTGGGCGATCGTCGTGGCGATCGTGTTCAACCAGGTACTCGGTGCCGCCTGGTACAGCACGCTGGCCAAGCCGTGGATGGCCGAAGTCGGGCTGACCGACGAGGACATGGAGGCGATGAAGGGCACACCGCGCCAGTGGTACCCCTACGTGCTGGCGATCGTGCTGGCATTCGTCTTCACGCTGGCGCTGGCGCTGCTGGGCCAAGGTCTCGATGTCGATTCGTTCGGCGAGGGCCTCGGACTGGGCGTGCTGGCCGCGGTGGGCTTCGTCGTCACCTCCAACGGCATCAACTACGCCTTCGAGGGCCGCAGTGTCCGGTTGCTCGCGATCAACGCCGGCTACCCGCTGGTCTCCTACAGCGTCATCGGTGTGCTGCTGGCGCTGTGGCAATAGCCCAGCTCTTGGGCTGCAGGGCCCGCACCCGCTCAGGCCGGCGTGGTCACTGACCGGCGATGTGGCGAAAGGCTGAGTACTTGGGCTGATCGATCGCCACTTGGTGTGCGGCCGAGGTGCGCAGGTAGTCCGCTAGACCGGGTTCGTCCAGCGGCATCGAGCCGTCCCGCAGCGCGTGCACGAGCTTCCAGCGCAAGGCAGTCACCTGCTCGGCGACTGCAGCGTCCCCCGAGCGCCCTGAGTTTGCCGGCAGTGCCGCGTCGCCTACCAGAGCGGTGAGCCGGTCGAGCTCGTAACGATGCAGCTGCGGGCCGATCAGGCGTTCCCGCAGCGCGATGTCGATCGAATTGCCAGCCACGAGAGCGAGGAAGTTCGTGCGTCCCTCGGTGGCTTGGCGGACCTCGCCGTGCAGGAAGTCGCGCACGCTCTCGAGCAGCTCGTCCATGCGGGGCATGTCGCCTGCCGCGGCATGTGCGGCAGCACTGGTGTGGCTGCCCCCAAGCGCCGACGGCTCGCTCGGCCGGCGGCCGAAGTCGGGTTCGAGGAGACCAAGTTCAGACACGGCGGGGAGGAATTCGACAGGCCCGGGAATGATGAGGTTCACGCAGTCGAGCTGGCACTCCGAGCTGCGCCGGCCGATGCCGGGCCGCTCCACAGTGGCATCGGAGCCGATCCGGTAGCGATCAGCCATGCCGAGGCAGCCCACCGCCCACCAGAACGAGCCGAACACCTCCCAGTACTGCACACGGTCCCGATCGACAGGGTGACCGGCCACGCTCTCATATCCGGCGAACAGATCCTCGTAGTGCCCGAAACCGCCGACCGGCAAGTGTCGCTGCCCGAAGCGCCATGAGTTGGTGCACATCCATCCCAGGTCACGCATCGGATCGCCAATGTGGGCCGTTTCCCAGTCGAGCACAGCGATCAGGCCCTCGTCGGCATCCACCATGACGTTGCCGTTGCGGAAGTCGTTGTGCACCAACGTGAGTTCGACCGGCCCGCGGCCTTCCAACTGCTCGATGAGCCACCGACCCGCGAAGTCGATCATCGGCTGAGGAGTGGGCATCTCCCTGTAGCGGTCCCACGACTCGACCAGGTACTCACCTGGATCGACCCTGCGCAACGCCTCCGCCAAGCCGGTCGCCTCCAGATCGATGCCGTGGATGCGTGCCATTTCCTGCCCGCACTGGAAGGCCAGCCGTGAACGCGCTCCGGCCATCTCTGGCGCTCGAGCGATGCGGGCACCCAAGGTCACGCCGTCCAGCCATTCCATGAGGAACCCTGCGCCGATGCCGTCAGCGTCCTGCAGCACGTACAGCACCTCGGGTTCGGGAACGCCGGCCGAGCGGGCCGTGCTCATGCACAGCGCCTCAGCTGCCACGCCCGTGACGTTGTCGCCCTCACGATCTTCGCCGTCAGGCCCCCGGCGCAGGCAGATGTCGAAGGTGACCGCAGCATCCGACATACGGCGACAGCGCAGCCGGTACGTCTCCATGCTGGCGCCGCCGCTCAGGCGTTCAGCGTCCTCCAAACGAGTGCAATCGGATATCTCACGGCGCACTGCCGCATCAAGCGCGTCGAAGAAGTCAGGCAACCGATGCTGGCCTTCGCCGGTCATCGCGCACTTCCGAGGTGGGAATCGGGTCCGGTGCGATCTGGCAGATCAGCCGTCGGCGTGGTCGCTCTGCTGTGATCCGAAGATCGTCGGCGGGCCCTTGCGGGACCAGTCCGGTGCCCCGTGCATCGTTCGCCCGTCGATGGTGAGCATCTGGGATGCCTCTCCGCCGCAGATCCGACCGCCGCTTGAGCCGAGCACGCCGTTGGCGCCGATATGGCTGATGGGGTAGGAGTCGACTGCTGAATAGGTCTGCAGCAGCAACGGCCTGGGTCGGGGCGAGTTGTTGGGCAGCGAGCCGTGGATCATGCAGCAGTTGTGCACCGTGACCGAACCCGCCGGCCCGCCGAGGTACACCACCCGGTCGAGCTCCAGGGCTGCGACGTCGGCATCGGCCATCGACCCCGCCCAGGCCCCGTCGGGCGCGTACTGGTCGAACAGCGGACCGCGGTGGCTGCCGGGCAGCACGCCCATCGGGGACATCTCGGCGTCGACATCTTCGAGATACACGCCGATGGTCAGCGGCGTGAAGTCGGTGTGAGGCCAGAACTGGATGTCCTGGTGCCACTTCACTTCCTCGCCGCCGTCAGACCACTTGAAGTTGAGCTTGGAGTGGTGGTAGCGCACCGGTCCGCCTAGCAGCGCTGCGGCGAGCTGTGCCGGCGGCCCTTCGAAGGTGAACCGTGCGTATGTCGGATGCTGATCGACCGGCGAGATGAGCCGCCGCAGCCGCGGCGCATCGGCCGTGTGCGTGGGTTCGAGATCAAAGACCTTGCCTGAGGCGGTTTCCGAGCGACTGGCATCGATGAATTCCGCTGTCACGGCACGAAGCTCGTCGAGCCATTCCGGACCGACAAAGCCCGATAGGCACAGGTAGCCATTCGCCTCGTAGCTGGCACGCTGGCGGTCCGAGATGGAGTCTCTGGCGGGCGGAGCGACATCGGCAAGAGTCATGCCCAAACCGTACCGGGCGACGCCCTCCCGATTCTGTGGGTCCTGCACGACACTTGGCGACGGAACACCCGCCGCAGCGGCTGGTTGCTTAGGGTGAGCCGGTGGCGACAGATCTAGTGATTTCAGGGGGTCGACTGGTTGGCCCGGCCGATGCCGCTGCACCTGTCGATGTGGTTATCGAGGGTGGGCGCATCGCAGCGGTGGTGCCCGCTGGGGATGCCCCGGCGGCGCAGCGGACGCTGGATGCGTCGGATGCGTGGGTCATGCCCGGATTCGTCGATATCCAGGTCCACTTCCGCACCCCAGGCGCTACCGACAGCGAGGACATGTCCTCCGGTGCCGCAGGTGCCGCGATGGGAGGCGTGACGGCGTGTGTGATCATGCCCAACACGAACCCGCCGATCGACACACCCGGCATGGTCACCGAGGTGCTCGCGCTGGCCGCAGGTGTGCCGTGCGACGTCCGGACCTCTGCGGCCATCACCGCAGGACGGGCGGGGGAGCGGCTGGCTGATCTGTCAGCGCTGTATGACGCAGGGGTGCGTGTGTTCACCGACGACGGCGACTGTGTGGCCGACGATGGGCTCATGGAGGCCGCCTTGGCGACGACGGTGCGGCTGCCTGGCGCGGTGATCAGTCAGCACGCGGAAGATCCCGCGATGGTCGCCGGGGGAGTCATCAACGCCGGTGCGGTAGCCGAACGGCTGGGCGTGCAAGGGCGGCCTGCAACCGCAGAGGTCTCGGTGGTCCACCGTGACATCGAGCTGGCCAGACGAACAGGAGGCCGCTATCACGTCTTGCATCTCTCGGTGGCCGCAGCAATGGACTTGGTAGTCCGGGCCAAACGAGACGGTGTGGCGGTGACGGCGGAGGTCACCCCGCAACACTTAGTGCTCACCGAAGACGACGTCGAGCGGCTCGGGACGACCGGCAAGATGAACCCGCCGCTGCGGTTGGCCGATGACGTAGCGGCGCTTCGCCAGGGCATTATCAACGGCTCGCTCGACGCCGTCGCGACCGACCACGCTCCCCACCATCCCTCGCTCAAGGACCGGCCACTGGCCGACGCCCCTCCAGGAATGATCGGCGTGGAGACGATGGCATCGGTGGTGTGGTCGGAGTTCGTCGCTCCCGGCCAGATGTCACCAGCGCGCTTCGTGGAGATTGTGTCGACGGCACCCGCCCGTATCGCCGGCATCACCGACCACGGCCAGCCGATCGCTGCGGGATCGCCCGCAAACGTGACGGTCTTCGACGCAGCCCAGAACTGGACCGTTCAAGCGGAGACGCTGCAATCACGCAGCCTCAACTCGCCCTGGGCCGGCCGGACGCTGACGGGCCGCGTTCGCCACACAGTGCTGGCAGGCGAATCAGTTGTTGTCGACAACGAACTGAACGCGTGAGCGGCGAACCACAGATGCCCTGGCTGCGGAGGCAGGAACCGCTTACCAGGCTCCCGCTTCTCGCCAGCGCTCAAGATCGTCCCATTCGACGCCGGCCTCGAGCAGCGCCTCTTCGGTGTGCTGGCCCAGCTCGGCCACATCGATGCCGGGTCGCGTGGGTGTGTCTGACATGGTGATGGGGCAACCCACCCAGGTTTGAGTGCCCCACTCGTCATGGTCTGCCTTGACGAGGTAACCGTTGGCGTACGGCTGCTCGTTAGCCACCACTTCGGAATGGCTGCGCACCGCACAGAAGCGCTGCTCTTCGGCTTCGAGCCGCTTCGACCATTCCTCGGTGGACCGGGTGGCGAACACCTCCGCGAAGAACGCCCGCAGCTCCAGCGCGACCTCCCGAGGCACGAAATAGGCATTCCATTGCGGATGGTCCTCGAGGTCGGGCCGTTCAATGGCTCGGCACATGCCTGGCCACAGATGCTCGGGGCAGCCCGCCATGGCGATGGCGCCGTCTGAAGTAGGGAACACGCCGTACAAGGCGTGCACCAAGGGGTGCCCGCCATTGGACCGACCTGCTTCCTCACCGGTCAGCAGCAAGTGGGTGTATTCCACGGCTTGCAGCCAGATCTGACCGCCGAGGAGGCTCACATCGACCCGCTGCCCTCGGCCCGTGCGCTCGCGGGCGTACAGCGCAGCGAGAATCCCCGTTTGCAGATTTTGGGCACCGCAGTGGTCGGCCACGAGCGCTCCATAGGTCGACAGCGGTCCGCCGTCGAAGCCGCTCGAAGCGATCACGCCGCCGGAAGCCTGCCCGGCGATGTCGGCGCCCTCACGGTCGGCTTCGGGACCGTAGGGACCCAGGAAGCTGCCGGCAGCCCAGATGATGCCCGGGTTCACGGCTGCGAGGTCGTCATAGCCCAGACCCCACTCGTCGAGCGTGCCGGGCTTGAAGTTCGAGAGCACCACGTCGGAGGTCTCCACCAGCTTCAGGAAGGCCTCCTTGCCGGCGTCGACACGCAAGTCGAGCGTCACCGAGCGCTTGCCCCGGTTGCACGCGATATAGACAGAAGAGTGGCCATAGTCCTCGAGGACGTCGACGTGGCGGCCCACGTCGCCGACTTGGGGCAGTTCGATCTTGATCACCTCGGCGCCGAGACCGTGCAGCATGGCTGCTGCTTGCGGTCCCTGCACCAGTGTGGACAGATCCAGAACTCGTACTCCATCGAGTGCGCCGGCCATGGTTTCCCCTTGATCACAGTGATGTCGCAGCAATTGGCAACGATGGTAGTGAGCGGCTGCGGCTGCGAGAATGGGCGACCGTGACCGACACCGCCGCTGCAGCTCCGGAGCTCGACGAAGCATCCGCTCGCACGCTGCGGTTCTCCATCCTGATCTCGGCCATTCGCTGCACGCTGGCATATGTGATCCTGCCCTTCGTGGCGCCATTCATCGGGCTGGCGCCAGGAGTGGGTCCTGCAGTGGGCATACCCATCTCGCTCATCGCACTGTGGGCGAACCTCGCCAGCATCAAGCGGCACTGGCACTCCGATCACCGCTGGAAATGGCCGGTCAGCGTGCTCAACGTCGGGATCATCGTGCTCCTGGTGATCCTGCTCGTTCTTGACATCGGACAACTGCTGTAACACGGCACGGTCCGGCCCCGGCGGGAGCGCCCGAGACATGTCCAAAGCGAGGTTCGCCGGATGCACGTGCTGATCACCGGGGCCGCAGGAATGCTCGGCCGCAAGCTGACCAAGCGACTCGTTGACGTCGGCACGCTGCGTGCAAACCCCATCCGCCGGATCGATCTCATCGACATAGTCGAGACACCCATCGAGGACAGCATCTGCTTCGCACACATCGCCGACCTCTGCGAACCCGGAGTCGCCGCTGAGTTGCTGAGGCCAGTGCCCGATGTCGTATTCCACCTGGCGGGCGTCGTCTCGGGCGAAGCCGAGGCCAATTTCGACAAGGGCATGGCCGTCAACATCGACGGCACTCGAGCGCTGTTCAATGCGTTGCGATTCGCCGAGGGGACCCCACGGGTTGTATTCACGTCATCGATAGCGGTCTTCGGCGCGCCATTTCCCGATCCGATTCCCGACGATTTCCACCTGACACCGCTCACCTCTTATGGCACGCAGAAGATGGTCGCCGAGGCGCTGCTCGCTGACTACAGCCGCCGCGGTTTCCTCGATGGCATCGGCGTTCGCCTGCCGACCATCAGTGTTCGTCCGGGCTCTCCCAATGCCGCCGCTTCCGGCTTCTTCAGCAGCATCATCCGGGAGCCGCTGGCCGGCGTTCAAGCCGTGCTGCCTGTATCCAGGGACGTACGCCACAGCCATGCCAGCCCGCGCACGGCGATCAGGTACCTGCTCCATGCCGCAGAGTTGGACAGCGCAGTTTTGGGAGCACGCCGCAACCTCACCATGCCTGGGGTGTCGGTCACCGTCGGTGAGCAGATCGAAGCCCTCGCTCGTGTGGCCGGTGCCGATGCAGCAGGGTTGATCGTTGAATCACCCGCGCCGGACATCGCTGACATCGTTGCCGGATGGCCCGAGCGATTCGACGCGCAGCGAGCCCTGAGCTTGGGCTTCATTCCGGACCGGAGCTACGACGACATCATCCGCGCCTACCTCGAAGACGACTTCGTGGCCGACTGAGCCAGGGCCTCAGCGGCCCGTGAGCGGAGCGAACAAGAGCGGGGTGAACAGTGGCACCGCGCAGGGTCGCGCATTTGGCACACTGGCTAGACATGCGGGTATATGTCCCGGCGGCTGCTGCGGCGGCGCTGTGACCGCACACCCTGTCCTAGCGGTGACGCCGATGCGCATTCTGTTTGCCGACAAGATCGACACCGGACGCTTGGGCCGGCTCGAAGCTGCAGGCCATGAATGCATCGTCAAGCCCGAACTGACGGCGGACGATCTTGCCGAACACATCGAAGGCATCGAGGTGCTCGTGGTGCGCAGCACCGAAGTGAAGCGCAGGGTATTCAAGTCCGCCGATCGGCTCAGCATGGTGCTGCGAGCCGGTGCCGGAACCGACACGATCGACTGTGACGGAGCCAGCAAGTACGGCATCTACGTCTGCAATGTGCCGGGCCGAAACGCCGTGGCCGTCGCCGAATTGACCATGGGCTTGCTGCTGGCGGTCGACCGGCAGATCCCCGATGCCACGTCAGACCTGCATGAGGGCCGCTGGAACAAGTCGCAGTACATGGGCGCCACAGGTCTCAAGGGCCGCCGGATGGCGATCGTGGGCATGGGCGCTATCGGCATCGAGGTTGCTCATCGCGCGGCGGCATTCGGCATCGAGCTCTCGGCGCTGTACCGCTCAGATCGCTCTGCCGCCTTGCTGGCTGACATGAAGCAACTCGAGATCGTGATCCATCCCGACTGGGACAGCCTGCTCGCAAGCGCCGACATCGTCTCGGTGCACCTGCCCGCCACGCCCGAGACGTGCGGCCTCGTCGATGCCGACTTCCTGGCGAAGATGCCGGACGGGGCGATCCTGCTCAACACGTCTCGTGGAGAGATCGTGGACGAGGGGGCATTGCTGCGCGCGCTGGACGAGCGAGGGATGCGGGCCGGACTCGATGTGTTCTGCGGGGAACCGCCCGGCGCCGACCCGGACTGGCATTCGCCGCTTGCATCGCACCCGCGTGTGACCGGCACGCATCACGTCGGCGCATCCACAGTGCAGGCCTCCGAAGACATTGCTGACGGCGTCGTCGAGGTGCTCGAAGCCTTCACTGCAGGCGACGTGGTCAACTGCGTCAATCGGGCGGAGCGGCCGCTGGGTCGCAGCACGATTGTCGTCCGTCACCGCGATCAGGTAGGCGTGCTGGCGGGGATCCTCATGGCCTTGCGTGCCAGCGGCATCAACGTGCTGCAGATGCGCAATGAGATCCTGGCTGGGCCCAAGCACCACGCAGCTGTTGCCACCATCCGGGTGTCTCGCCGGCCGTCACGCAAGGTGCTGGGTGAGCTGGGCGAGATGGAAGCGGTGTACGGGGTCCGCCTGATCAACCCCCGCTGAGTGTGCACCGGGTCCCAGCCATACCCTGATTCGGTGCGCCCCGGGACCGGCCAGAATTCGATCGCGCCGATCCTGGTCACGGGGAGCATCATCACAGCGCTGACCCTGGGCGTGCGAGCCACGATGGGGCTGTTCCCCGACGCAATCGATCGGGCGCTCGACGTGGGTATCGGCACGGTCGGATTGACCGTTGCCCTGCAGAACCTCGTGTGGGGCCTAGGCCAGCCCCTTGCAGGTGCTGTCGCCGACCGATTCGGCGCGGCACGGACTCTGCTCGTGGGTGCCGTCGCCTATGCAGGCGGCCTGCTCGTGATGGCAACAGCCAACGGACCCGCCGGTTTGCATCTCGGCGGAGGGGTGATCGTCGGGCTTGGCATGTCAGCCGCGTCCTTCGCGGTCGTGCTCTCGTCGATGAGCCGGCTCGTGGACCCCCAGCGGCGCTCGATGGCGCTGGGGGTGGCCACGGCGTGCGGCTCGCTCGGGCACTTCGTGCTGGTGCCGTTGACCGGCGCTGTCATCAGCGCATTCGGCTGGCGCAGCGCGTTGACCGTCCTGGCCGTCGTCACAGTGTCCATCGGGTTGTTCGTCCGGCCGCTGCGCACCCAGTCCGGGCCCGCCGAAGCCACCGAAGCGGTGCCGGACGACGACGAATCGCTCCTGACGACGTTGGCGAGGGCGGCTCGCCATCGCGATTACCTGCTGGTGAACTGCACGTTCTTCGTCTGCGGCTTCCACGTCACGTTCATCGGAGTGCACCTGCCCAAGACGCTCACCGACGCCGGCCTCGAGACTGCGGTCGCCAACATGTCGTGGTCGCTCGTGGGCCTGTTCAACATCGTGGGAGCGTTTGCCGCCGGCGCGCTGGGCATGCGGTTCGCAAAGAGCCGGCTGCTGAGCATCATGTACAGCACCCGGGCGCTTGCTTTCGCCGGCTTGGTGCTGCTGCCGGCGACCCCCGTGGTGGCCCTCGGGTTCGGCGTCGTGATCGGGATCGTGTGGCTGGCCAGCGTGCCATTGACCTCGGGCATCGTGCTGGGACAATTCGGTGTGCGCAGGGCCGGAACGCTGTTCGGGTTCGTCTTCCTGTCCCACCAGGTAGGGGCATTCCTCGGCTCTTGGGGCGGTGGCGAGATCCGCGAGCTCACCGGCTCATACGACCTGTGGTGGTGGCTGGCGGCCGCGCTCGGTGTCGCGGCAGCAGCAATCCACTTCAGCATCTCCGAAGAGCCTGCTCCGCCGCTGCTGGAGCATCGACGCAGAACTTCGCCTTCAACCGCCCAGGACGCTGTAGCTGCCGTCGACGGCTAGGCGGATGGAGACGTACAGCCCCAGCAGCGGGACCACGATCCAGGGAGCGTTGAACCCCAGGATCATGCCGTACACCTCGCCTCTGCTGATGTCTCGGTGGCGCTTGGCAATGAAGAAGCTCCACAAGTAGACAGACGTCGCATACGTCCACTGCCAGAAGAACATGACCCCGAGGATTCCTGCCGCAAGCGGCGAAAGGAACTCCGTGGTGAACGCTGCGTACAGGATCAGCGTGGGTATCGCCGTGATGAAGCCATTGCCCACGTCCACGTTGAACCCATAGGTGCGGCGATCGGCATACGAGCCGTCGTACACGGAATAGGCGGCCCACACGTCGGCCCAAACGGTCGGGGAGAACGCCGACCGCAGCGGAACCTTGGTCGCAAGGAATGCGAGTGCTGGGCTCCTGCCAGTGCGCAGACGTTGTTGTTGCCAATGGGCAGACCGAGACTCGATGTAATCGCGCCGGAAGAAGAGGCAAATCTCCCAGAAGCAGATCACGAGATTGGTCGAGAGGAACAGGGCAAAGACCACGTACGTGAGGTCGACGCCCCCGTGCCAGTACACGCGATGCCCAATGCCCAAGGCTGCGAGCAAGGCAATCTCGGACGCGGCGAGCAGCCACGCCGGCAACGTCAGACGGCTGGTACTCACCTGTGGCGTGAGGACGTCTCGGCGAGCGCCGACTCGCGCCAGGCGACTGTGTCGGCGATCGCGTTGAAGGTGAAGACGTGCAGGCCGGCTATGTCGAGTCGCTCCGCGTGGGGGGCGACCCGGTCGACCAGCCCACTCGGGTCGTAGCCTCCGGGGCGCAGCATGCGAGCCACGGCACCGGTGTTCTTGCGCAGGTAGCGCAGAGATGCGCCGACTCCCAGCCGCGTGCCGATCCGCAGCAGCCGTGCCGGATCGACTGCACCGGGAATGCCGAGATGCACGGGAAGGTTCAATCCGCTGTCGCGCTCGGCGGCCAGCCATTCCAGGATCGCCTTGGGGTGAAAGCACATCTGGGTGGCGGCGTGGCCCTCGATACCTGCCTCGGCGAGCAGCACCTGCTTGACGTGCAGCGCTTCATGCAGCACGGCGTCGGTGATGAGCGCATGCCCCTCGGGGTAGGACGTGACGCCGATGTGAACAAGCGAGTGGCTGATCTCGCGCAGCGCTTCGAGCAGCCCGACCGCGCTGTCGAATGGCCCGGCAGGGGAGGCGACGTCGCCGCCGACCAAGAAGATCTCGCTGAGACCCATCGATTCGATGCGACCCAGCAGCTCCTCCAGATGATCACGGCTGGTGACCATGCGAGCTGCGACATGGGGCACAGGGTGGTGGCCCAGTGCACACAGCTCGGCAGTGAGGTCCAGGGTGTCCTCGAGCGTCTTGGACGCCGACGCCGTCACCGACACCGGCGACTGGGGAGGCAGGTGCGGGAGCTGCTCGGCCAGATTGCGCAGCGGGATCAGCTCCCACTGGGCGTGCTGCAGCAGTCGACGGCGCCCAGAAGCATCTTTCAGCAACAACAGCTCCGTTCAGCTCAGGCCAACGATGTCGCCGTCGGCATCCAGATCGATATGGCGCGCCGCCGGGTCACGGCCGAGACCAGGCATCGTGCGCATGTCGCCGCAGATCGGGTACACAAACCCGGCACCAACCGATGCCCGCACTTCACGCACCGGCAGTGTCCAGCCGGTCGGGGCACCCTTGAGCGAGGCATCCGACGAGATGGACAGGTGGGTCTTGGCAATGCACACCGGCAGGTTCCCAAAGCCGTTGCGCTCATAGCCGTCGATCTCACGGTTCGCTCGGGCCGTGTAGCTCACATCGTCTGCGCCGTACACGTTGGTCGCGACGGCGCGGATCTTGTCGCGCAGCGACATGTCATCGGGGTACAGCACCGAGAAATCCGTCGGCTCCTCCGCAGCTTCGGCCACGGCTTCGGCAAGGTCGGCCGCGCCGGCGCCGCCGTAGGCGAATTGGGTGCAGCGCGCCGAGCGGGCACCGTATTCGGCAGCGATGTCGGCGATGGCGGCGAGGTCGGCCTCGTGATCGCCGGGGAATTGGTTGATCGCCACCACCGGCGAGACACCGTGCATGCGCACGTTCTCGAGTTGTTTGCGGAGGTTGTCGCCGCCGGCGTGCACCTCCTCGGGGTTGGCCTCGAGCAGTGCCGGCGGCAGCGGGCGGCCGGCCACGATCCGGTGCTTGCCCGAATGAGCTTTGAGGCCACGCACGGTCGCCACGATCACTGCAGCGTCGGGCGAGACCCCCGAGTACCGGCACTTGATGTTGAAGAACCGCTCCGCGCCCATGTCGGCACCGAAGCCCGCCTCGGTGAGCAGGAAGTCGGACGTGCCGATGCCGATCTGGTCGGCAACGATCGAGGAATTCCCGGTTGCGATGTTGCCGAAGGGACCCGTGTGCACGAGCGCCGGGGAACCCTCCAAGGTTTGCATGAGGTTCGGTTTGATGGCTTCGCGCAGAAGCACTGCCATCGAGCCGGCGGCGCCGATCTCCTCGGCGGTCACCGGTTCGCCGCCGGAGGTGTAGCCCAGCACAATGCGGCCGAGCCGGGCACGCAGGTCTGACATGGAGGTGCACAGCGCGAGCGTCGCCATCACCTCCGAGGCAGCGGTGATGTCGAAACCCGACTCGCGCGGGATGCCGTCAAGGCGGCCGCCCAATCCGATCGTGATGTTGCGCAAGGCCCGGTCGTTGACGTCGAGCACTCGCCGCCACGTGATGTTGTGGATGTCGAACCCGGCCTCGTTGCCGTGGTACAGATGCGCGTCCAGCATCGCAGCGCAGAGATTGTGCGCTGCGGTGACGGCGTGCATATCGCCGGTGAGATGCAGGTTGAACAGATCCATCGGCACCACCTGGCTGTAGCCCCCGCCGGCCGCTCCGCCTTTGATGCCGAAGGTCGGACCCATCGACGGCTGCCGGATGGCGATGGTGGCGGTTCGGCCGATGTGCCCGAACGCCTGCCCGAGTCCCACCGTGGTGGTCGTCTTGCCCTCACCGAGCGGCGTCGGGGTGATGGCCGTCACCACCACGTAGCGCCCCCGGGACCGGTCAGCCATCGCTTCGACGGCTTCCAGCTTGACCTTGGCCACACCGGTGCCGTACAGCTCCAAGTAGTCCCGCGGGATGCCCGCCTCGTCCGCGATCTCGGTCAGCGGCCGGATCTGTGCAGCCGATGCAATCTCGAGATCGCTTGGAAATCCGCCTGTTGTCGCCATGCCGTGCACCCCCACACGAATTGAGCCCTCTACACCCTGCCAGAACCCTGCGGCCTCGCTGCGCCACTGGTTCGATGTCGTCAATTGCCGGGTCGTTCGGCTACTGTTCCCCTAGTTGCTGTTCCGCTGAGTGGAACTGTTCCATCATACAGAACAGCATTGATCCATAGCAGCGATATGTGGCAGCAGTGCTGCGGCATGCTGTTGACCAGCAATGGCGGGGGATGAGAGCTATGAGTGACTTTCCGGCGCGGGCAGATTGTGTCGTCATTGGTGCGGGCATCGTCGGCAACTGCCTGGTCGGCCATCTCAGCGATCTCGGCTGGACCGACATCGTGCTGCTCGACAAGGGTCCGCTGCCCAATCCGGGCGGATCTACCGGCCACGCGTCGAACTTCATCTTCCCCGTTGATCACTCGAAGGAGATCGTCGATCTCACGGTCGACAGCCAGCGTCAGTACGAGGCACTGGGTCTGCAGAACACCTGCGGCGGTATCGAAGTGGCGCGCAGCCCCGAGCGCATGGAGGAGTTCCGCCGCCGCATGACCTCGGCGACGTGCTGGGGCATCGAGTCGAAACTGCTCACGGTCGACGAGGTCGTCGAAATGGTGCCGTTCATCGACTCCGATGTCATCTTGGGCGGCTTCTACACCCCCAGCGTCTCGGCCGTGGATTCGCTGGAGACGGGAACGCAGATGCGCCGCTGGGCCACCGAGGCCGGCCACTTGCAGACCTTCGCCAACACCGAAGTGCTCGACATCGAGACCGTGACCGGACCGAACCGCCCCCGCATCTCAGCAGTGGTGACCGACCGGGGCCGCATCGAGTGCGACACGGTGGCGATCGCCTGCGGCGTGTGGAGCCCCAAGCTCGCGCAGTTGGCCGGGGCCACTATCCCGCTCACGCCTGCGGTCCACCAGATGGTCGATGTCGGCCCATTCGACGTGCTCGTCGAGACGAA
This sequence comes from Candidatus Poriferisodalis multihospitum, assembly GCF_028283155.1. NCBI lineage: Bacteria > Bacillati > Actinomycetota > Acidimicrobiia > Acidimicrobiales > Candidatus Poriferisodalaceae > Candidatus Poriferisodalis > Candidatus Poriferisodalis multihospitum. Next base: position 83,248 of record NZ_JAPYOK010000109.1, read on the forward strand.
TCAAGAGCTGGCCTACCCGATCGTGCGCGACATGGACACCTTCTGTTACGAGCGCCAGTCCGCTGGCTCCATGGAGGTCGGCAGCTACGCCCACCGGCCGATCCTGCACCGTGTGGAGGACATCCCTTCCAACGACGAAGCAGCGCTCAGCCCCACCGAGATGCCGTTCACGCCCGATGATTTCGACGAACAGCTTGAGCAGGCCATTGAGCTGATGGAGTTCCTGGGCGACGGCGAGATCAAGTACGCCATCAATGGCCTGCTCTCGCTGACGCCCGATGCTTCCCCGGTCTTGGGTCCGACACCAGAGGTCGAGAACCTGTGGTCGGTGGCAGCGGTGTGGGTCAAAGAAGGACCTGGTGTCGGGCGCTTGATGGCCGAGTGGATGACCTACGGCTATCCCCGCATGACCGATCCCCATGGCTCGGACGTCACGCGCTTCTACCCCCAGGACCGCAACGTCATCCACATCGAGACCCGGGCCGACGAGCACTTCAACAAGACCTACGGCATCGTGCACCCTCGCGAACAGTGGGCGACGCGCCGCAACCTGACCTGCGGCCCCGCCAAGGCCCGCACCGACGACCTCGGCGCCTACTACTTCGAGGCCGGCGGCTGGGAGCGACCGCATTGGTACGAAACGAATGCCGATCTCGTCGAGCAGTACGGCGTCGAGGGCCGTACCCACGAGTGGGACGCTCGCTGGTGGAGCCCCATCACCGATGCAGAGCACCTGCACCTGCGCGAGCACTGCGGGTTGGTGGACATCTCGCCGTTCCAGGTGTTCGAGGTGTCGGGCCCAGGCGTGGTGCCCTACATCGAGAAGATGGTGGTCAACAAGTGCGACCTGCCGGTTGGGCGCTCGATCTACACCCCGGTGCTCACCGCCGACGGCGGCTTCCGCTCGGACCTCACGATCGTGCGCCTGTCCGAGGACCGATTCCGCATTGCTACCGGCGCATTCGACGGCGGCCGTGACGAGTACTGGTTCCGCCACAACCTCCCCGCCGACGGAGTGCACTTCGAGAACCGCACTGAGGCTTTGGCCACCTATGGCGTGTGGGGTCCCAACGCGATCGCGCTGCTGCAGACGCTGACCGAAACCGACCTGTCGCAGGAGGCTTTCGGCTACGGCCAGGTACGCGATGCGCTGCTGTCGGGAATCCCGGTGCAGATGTTCCGCATCTCCTACGTCGGCGATGCCGGCTTCGAGATCTACTGCCCCACGAGCGCAGGGCTGGCCCTGTGGGATGCCATCACACAGGCCGGGCGGGAATACAGCCTGAGGCCGGTCGGTGCCGGGGTGTACGGCACCACAGGGCGGCTCGAGAAGGGCTACCGGCTCATGGGTGCCGAGCTCGAGAGCGATTACAACCCGGTCGAAGCGGGCCTGGCCCGACCACGGGTGAAAGCTGCCGATTTCATCGGCAAGGAGGCCTATCTGGCAGCCCGGGAGGCGCCGCCGGCAGCCCAGCTCGCCATGCTGCGCTTCGACAGCCTGCGCTGTGCCGAGGGCTACGACCGCTTCCCGATGGGCGCAGGCAACGAACCTGTGCTGACACCGGCGGGGGAGCGGATCGTCGACTCGCACGGCAGGGTGAGCCGAGTCACCACCGCGGGCAATGCCCCATCGCTCGGCGCCTACCTGGCAATGGCCTACCTGCCGCCCGAACTGGCCGCTGTGGGCGCTGAGCTGTCGGTCATGTACCAACATGAGCAGTACCCGGTCACGGTGGCGGCGACAGGTGCGAATCTCGCGCTGTTCGATCCCGACGACAGCCGCATGAAGGCCTGAGGGCGCGCCGGTGCGCATCCTGGTCTGCGTGAAGCGGGTCCCCGCCGTGGGATCGCGTATCAACGTGACCGCCGACGCTCAGCAGGTCGACACTGCGCACCTGGGCTTCACCACCAGCCCGCATGAGGAATGCGCCGTGGAGGAAGCCGCCCAGATCGCGGAGCGGCTCGACGGCGACGACCACACCGTGGTGGTGCTCACGCTCGGTCCCGAAGAATCCACCGAGCAGCTGCGATATGCAGCCAGCGTGGGCGGCACCGAATTCGCGCTGGTGCTCGCAGACAGTGGCCTCGACTGGGATCCCCAGCGCACCGCCGCCGCCATCACCTCCGCTGTGCGGGAACTCGAGGCCGCCGGGGGGCAGTTCGACCTGATCCTGTTCGGCAACGAATCTGCCGACGGGGGCAACTTCCAGGTCGGTATCCGGGTCGCACACGCACTCGGGAGGCCGATTGTGAACGGCATCAAGGGCATCGACCCCCACGAGCGAGGGTTCACGGCTCGCCGCGAGACCGATGCCGGCTACGAGGTGTACGAGCTCGAGGCGCCCTGCGCGCTCGGTGTCAAGGAAGGCATCAACCTGCCCCGCTACCCGACCATGAAAGGGCGCCTCGCCTCGCGCAAGGCCCAGATCCAGCTGCTCGACTGTGCCGCCGATGCTGACGCCGGCGGGCAGTCGCGGGTCCGGCTGCACCGGCCGCCCGAGCGTGCCAGCACCACGGTGCAGCTCGGTGCCAGTGCCGCGGCGGCACCCGCCGTGGTGGACCTGCTGGACGAGTTGGGGGTGCTGTGAGCAGCGTCGCCGTCCTGATCGACCACGACCGTGGTGTCCCCTCCGGAGGGGCCCTGGAAGCCCTGACTGCGGCCCGCTCGCTCGCCGCGGACCTGAACGCGGAGCTCGATGCCGTCATCCTGGGCGACGGCGACCTGTTCGATGCGCATGGCGCAGACCTCGTTGCCACCTGTGCCGCCTACGGCGCCGCTGCGGTGCATTGCGGACGCCATTCGTTCCTGGCCGACTATGGACCCGACGCCTGGGGTGCTGCGCTCGCAATGTTCGTCGAGGCTGCGGGGCCCGTGGCCGTCATGGCGGCGGGCACCGATCGAGGTGCCGAGGCCATGGCACAGCTCGCCGCCCGCAGAGACCTACCGCTCGTGGCCAACTGCGTGAACGTGTCTCCAGCGGGCTCTCTGACCGATGCGCCGTCCGACCCCGCAGGCGGCGAGGCGTGGCGTATCACCCGCATCCAGTGGGGCGGCTCGCTGCTCGAGGACGTGACTCTCACCTCGACCCTGCCGCTGCTCACCATTGCGCAGCACTCCATCGAGGCGGAGCCATGCGAAGGCGGTTCCGTCCATACGACCGTTGCCGATTTCAAGCCCGACCTAGGGCCTGAAGTGCAGCAGACCCTGGTCCGCGATCGGGTGACGCTCACCGAGGGCATCACGCTGTCCACCGCGCCAGTCGTGGTGTCGGGGGGCCGAGGCGTCGGCTCAGCAGACGGGTTCGCCCCGCTCGAAGAGCTTGCGGAGCTGCTCGGCGGCCGCGTCGGCTGCTCGCGAGCGGTGACGAACAATGGCTGGCGCTCGCACGCAGACCAAGTCGGTCAGACCGGCACCCGGATTGCCCCGGAGATCTACATTGCCTGCGGCATTTCGGGCGCGATCCAGCATTGGGTCGGCGCCATGGGTTCGAAGAACATTCTGGCGATCAACATCGACCCGGAAGCCAACATGGTCACCAAGGCGGGCTACGCAGTCATTGCCGACCTGCACGAGGTCGTGCCCGCGATCTGCGACGAGATCCGGCGCCGCCGCGACCGTCCGCCCAGCTAGACCGGCAGCGGCGCTCGTCCGGCCAGGTGCTCTGCCAGGTTTGACGCGGCCTCGATGAGCACAAGGCCGATGTCGTGAGTGCTATTCGGATCGGGAAAACGGTATGCCGGCCCGTGAACATGCAGTGCCGCCACCACCGCCCCTTCTTCGTTCAATACCGGCGCAGCCACAGAGTTGATCCCGATGGCGAACTCTTCGTACACCCAGACGTATCCGGCGTTGGCAACCTGGCTCAGCCGAGTCTTCATCGCATCGGCATCGACCATGCTGTTCGCGGTCGTCGCCTCGAGACCAGCGCGCATGTATTCGTCGAGTGCTGCGGGGCTGAGATGGGCCAAGTACACGAGCCCTGAAGGCACCAAGTGCATCGGGCAGTACTCGCCGGTCCACGAGCGCACTTGCACTTCCGATTCGGGCTCGACCTGGTCGAGGTAGTACACCGTCCGATCAGCACGAACGCTCACGCCGGCTGTCTCGCCGACCTGGTTGACCAGGCTGTGCAGGTGCGGGCGTGCCGCGGCCAGCAGACTCCGATCTGCACCAGCAGCTCCGATGATGTCGATGAGTCCCTGTCCGAGCCGGTAGTCGCCACCCGCGTCGTCCTGGACGACGGCGTCGACTGCTTCGAGCGATGTCAGCAGCCGGGCCACCGTGCTCTTGGGCAGCCCGACGTGATCGGCAACGTCGGTGACACCCTGCGGACCCACGGCCAATGCCCGCAGGACAGCGAACGCGCGAGAGATCGACTGCACCGGCTCCACGGTAGCCCGCGGGCAGCATGGACCTGTCGGTTGACGGTATTTTTGTGCCGTATTGTGGAACTGTTCTGCTCTACGGAACGCCACACTGCCGATACGGGGCAGCAGATCTGTAGTCAGGGTAAAACTGTTGTAGTCACGGTAAAGGGCTCGGGGACAGCGTAGAATTCTGGACCACGGCACTCAGGCGTATCGGGGAGGGGCGATGCCGCGGGGGACCAGTGCTCAAAGAGGCACAGCCCGACGAAATGGGGCACGATCGGGGGGGCGCCAAGCACCTCTCGCGCGGCTCGACACGCCGCTCGTACGCGACGGCGGCGTCCTGCGCCCTGCGAGCTGGGACGATGCGCTCGACCGTGCTGCATCAGGGCTGCGGGCGGCCACCCAGCAACACGGCGCCGGCGGCGTCGGCATGTTCTCGTGCTCGAAGAGCACGAATGAGATGAACTACGCAGCCCAGAAGTTCATGCGGACGGTGCTGAAGTCCAACAACATCGATTCCTGTAACCGCACCTGACACGCTCCGTCGGTCGTCGGTCTGGCGACAGTGTTCGGACTCGGGGGCGGAACGTGCTCGTACCAGGAAATCACCGAGACTGATGTCATCCTGCTCTGGGGATCGAATGCCCGTGAGGCCCACCCGATCTTCTTCCATCACCTGCTGCGCGGCCTCGACAGCGGCGCTGTCATGTACGCAGTGGATCCCCGCCGAACCTCCTCGGCCGAGTTTGCCGACGTGTGGCTCGGCCTCGACGTGGGCACAGACATCGCGCTGTCCAACACGGTGGCTCGCGAGATCATCGCTCAGGGAATGCACAACCAGTCCTTCATCGATCATGCGACGACGGGGTTCGATGCCTACGCAGCATCGGTAGAGCCGTTCACGCTCGAGGAGGGCGAGCGGCTCACCGGCGTGCCGGCAGAGGCCATCGCGGAGATGGCCCACCGTTATGCCACGGCCGACCGAGCGCAGATCTTGTGGACGCTGGGCATCACCGAGCACCACACGGCGGTCGAGAACGTGCTCTCGCTGTGCAACTTGGCGCTGCTGACCGGCCATGTCGGTCGGCGCGGCTCGGGCCTGGTGCCCCTGCGAGGCCAGAACAACGTGCAGGGCGGCGGCGACATGGGTGCTCTGCCTGATCGGCTGCCCGGGTTCCAGCTCCTCACTGACCCCGAGGTCCGGGCTCGCTACGAGAGCACCTGGGGTTGTGAGCTGAATCCCGTGCCGGGCAAGCACCTCACCGCGATGTTCGACGCCATGGAAGATGGCGAGCTGCGGGCCCTCTACGTCATCGGGGAGAATCCGGCCGATTCCGAAGCCAATGTGGCGCACGCACGCAAGCTGCTCGACGGGCTGGATCTGCTGGTCGTTCAGGACATCTCGCTGACGCGTACCGCACGGATGGCCGACGTGGTGTTGCCCGCGGCTGCGGGTTGGTCGTCCAGCGAGGGAACAGTCACCTCCTCCGAACGACGTGTCCAGCGGGTGCGTGCCGCAGTGCCTCCCCAGGGTGACGCACGCGACGATGTGCACATCATCAGCGATTTGGCATCGCACATGGGCGCGCAGTGGACGGCCACATCCGCGCAGGAGTTGTGGGACGAGATGCGGTCGCTGTCGCCGCTGCATGGCGGCATGAGCTGGGAGCGTCTCGAGGCGAGCGGCGGCCTGCAGTGGCCCTGTCCCCACGACGACCATCCCGGCACCGAGTTCCTGCACGGCTGGCTCTGGGAGCCCGGCCTCGACGGTCACGCTCCGGCACCGTTCTCGACCGTCGTCCATCGTCCTCCTGCGGAGGCACTGAGCGAACAGTTCCCGTTGCGCCTGACCACCGGCCGGGTGCTCGACTCCTACAACACGGGCGCGCAGTCCGCCGGCTACTCCTCGCCGATCCGCTCCGGTGACGCCATCGAGATCAATCCTGCCGATGCAGCAGACTTCGGAGTTGTCGAAGGCGACATTGTGCGTGTGAGCTCGCCACGGGGCTCGGTCGATATGCGCGTGCATGTCACCGATCGCCTTCCCACAGGCCTGGTTTTCACGACGTTCCATTTTCCGGAGTTGGTGGATGCGAACCTGCTGACGAACGACGCCTGGGATATCCGCAGCGGCACGGCGGAGTTCAAAGCCGCGTCCGTTCGCATCGACCCGCTGCCCCCTGCCACGGCCGCCGCAGGCGGCGTATCCGGCACAGCCGTCGCCGGCCGCGCATCTGGCACCGCAGCGGCAGGTGGCGCTGGTGGCTGACCTGCACTTCTCCGATGCGGAGCCCACCGCATCGGAGCGACGAGCGGTGCTGGCTGCACTCAGCGTCGACGAGGCTAGCGACGGCGCCGTTGTGGTCTCGCATCCGCGTGTTGTGCGCGCAGGGATGCAGCGGCGCAAGCAGATGCGGCACCTGTTACTGCCCGCGCTGCACGCTCTCCAGCGCGAGGCCGGCTGGATCTCGCCGGGCGGCCTCAACTTCGTCGGCCGGACGCTGGGCGTGCCACCGGCGGAGGCCTACGGCGTCGCCACGTTCTACGAGATGTTCCGCACCGAGGCTCCCGCCCACGAGCTCAGCGTTCGTCATGTCTGCGTCGATCCCATCTGCGCGCTGGCCGGTGCGGCACCGCTGGCGGAGCACCTGCGCTCACAGGGCCATGCCGTGCACGAGGGTCCCTGCCTCGGGCAGTGCGAACGGGCGCCGGCGGTATTCATCCAGGGTCGCCGCGAGCCCGACCGCGTCCCCGCAGACGGCAGCGGTCCGGATTCACTGCTCGTCAGCGTCACGGCGCCAGCGCCTGAGGCGCCCAGCCTGCTGCGACACATGATCGGACGGGATCCCGGCCACAACGAGAGCATGTCGATGGAGGCGTACCGGGAACGAGGTGGGGGAACAGCCCTTGACACTGCGCTGCGCCTCGGAACCGACGAAGTCATCGCCCAGGTGACCACAGCGGGGCTGTCGGGGCGCGGCGGGGCTGCTTTTCCCACCGGCATCAAGTGGCGAGCGGTGGCCGATGGCGAAGGTCCCAAGCACGTCGTCGCCAACATCGACGAATCCGAGCCCGGAACATTCAAAGACCGGCTGCTCTGCGAGCTGGAACCCTTGGCCATCATCGAGTCCATCGCTGTTGCCGGCCTGACCGTGGGCGCTGAACACGGCTGGATCTACATACGCGGTGAATACCCACTGGCCACGCAACGCCTCCGGCACGCCATCGCGCAGGCCCACAGCGCCGGCTGGCTCGGCGATGACGCAGCCGGGTCCGGGCAACCGTTCGACATCGAGCTGCGCAGGGGAGCGGGCGCCTATATCTGCGGTGAAGAGACGGCCCTGTTCAACTCGCTCGAGGGCTTCCGGGGAGAGCCCCGCAACAAGCCGCCATTCCCCACGACCCATGGGCTGTTCGGCCGCCCCACGGTGGTGAACAACCCTGAGACTCTGCTCAACGTGAATGAGATCCTGCGCATCGGTCCTGAGGCGTACCGCAGCGTGGGAACCGACGGCTCGCCGGGCACGAAGCTGTTCTGCCTCTCCGGTCACGTCGGCCGGCCAGGGCTGTACGAAGCTCCCTTCGGGATGGCTGGCCGGGGGAGTGCAGGGCACACTGGCCGCAGTGCTGCTGGGCGGTGCTGCGGGCAGCTTCGTCGGACCCGACGCCGGAGGGCTGCAGCTCTCCCTGGAGGACACACGGGCTGCGGGCACAACGCTCGGCTCAGGCCCGGTGATGGTCTTCAACGACACGGCTGACATGAGCGCCGTGGTCGAGCGACTGGCCAAGTTCTTCCGCGACGAGTCGTGCGGCCAGTGCGTTCCCTGCCGCGTGGGCACTGTCCGCCAGCACGAGCTGGTGACGCAGATCCGTCGCACAGGACGGTCGACGGAACCTCAGCGTGAGCTGCTCGGAGACATCGCAGACGCCATGGGCGACGCGTCCATCTGCGGGCTCGGCCATACGGCAGCCTCAGCGGTGCTCTCCGCCATGCGGCTGGGTCTGCTAGGAGACGGGCAACTATGAGTTCTGGCAATGGCAGCAGTGACCGGCAGGTGACGCTGAGCATCGACGGGCGCGAGGTGACGGTGCCCGAGGGGGAGACGATCTTGGCGGCCTGCACGGCAGCCGACGTCGACACGCCGACCATCTGCTGGGCGCCCAACCTCACGCCGGTGAACGTCTGCCGTGTCTGTGTCGTGGAGCTCGAAGGGTCTCGCACGCTCGTGCCGGCGTGCTCACGACCGGTTGAGGCGGGGATGCAGATCAGCACCGATTCCGAGCGAGTGCGCCACAGCCGGCGCATGGTGCTGGAGTTCCTCGGCTCGGCGAATGACCTCTCACAGGCGTCAGAGATTGCCGACTGGTCACGAATCTATGGCGCCGATCCGGCCCGCTACGAGGGCTCGGCGGACGACGGCGGCGGCCTGTCCTTGCGCCCTGAACCCGAGCGCGTCGATGAACCTGTACGCATCCAGGATGATCTGTACATCCGTGCGTACGACCGCTGTGTGCTGTGCTACAAGTGCGTCGAGGCCTGCGGCGACGATGCCCAGCACACCTTCGCCATCGCAGTGGCAGGACGCGGATTCGATGCCCGCATCCGCACCGAATACGACGCCGAGCTCCCCGACAGCGCCTGCGTGTACTGCGGCAACTGCGTGGCGGTGTGCCCTACCGGCGCCTTGCAGTTCCGCACCGAGTTCGACCTGCGAGCTGTAGGGGAGTGGCGCCCCGACGATCAAGCCGTCACCCGCACGGTGTGCTCCTACTGCGGTGTGGGGTGCAATCTCGAGCTGCATGTCCAGGACGAGCGCATCGTGAAAGTAACGTCGCCCGCCGATCACTCGGTGACCAGCGGCCATCTGTGCATCAAGGGCCGGTTCGGATGGCAGTACGTGCATGCGCCAGCGTTCGAGCCGCCCACAACATCGGCAGCGGAGCACTAGTCGCAGGTGTCGGCGCAGACGCCAGCACCTGAACCGACCCCGACCAGCACAGTCCGGGCAACTCGCCGCGTGCGCGCGCTGGAGCGTGCTCGTGACATGGCCGCGGACCATGTGCCGAGAATCGGCCGCACCGCGGCTCCCGAACCGCACGCAGGCGGCCCTGCACTTGCGTCACGCGCCGCCCGCAGCACTGCCCTGTTCGTTGGCATCGCGCTGTTGATGGCGGGCAACGGTCTGCAGAACACGCTGCTCGGTGTGCGGGCCGAATCCGAGGGCTTCGGCTCGACGGTCGCGGGCCTGGTCATGGCAATGAACTTCGTGGGGTTCCTGGCGGGCTCCGCGGTGGCTCCTCACTTTCTGCGCCAGGTCGGCCATGTGCGTGTCTTCGCTGCGCTGGCGTCTGCCGGCAGCAGCGTGGTGCTCGTGCAGGCGGTGTGGGTCAACCCGCTGGTCTGGGGTGCTGGGCGATTCCTGTGGGGGATGTGCTTCGCTGCGCTGATCGTGGTAGCCGAGACTTGGCTGAACGAACTGGCGACCAATGAGAACCGCGGCCGGATGCTGGCTCGCTACATGGTCATCACCATGGGTGCAATCGCCACAGGCCAGTTCATGGTGGCCCTCGCCGATACCAACGGCTTCACGCTGTTCGCCGTGGTGTCCGTCCTGGTGTCGCTTGCGCTGGTACCGATGTCTCTGTCTGCTTCGGCCAACCCTCCTGTGGTCGTCCCCGAGCGCGTCGGGCTCCGCACGCTCCTGCACACCGCGCCGACCGGTGTTGTGGTCGCGTTTCTGGTGGGTGGCGCGCTGGGCTCGATATCGGGCATCGGAGCGGTGTACGCCGCGTCACGGGGGCTGTCGCCAATTCAGGTAGCGGCGTTCGTCGCAGCCCCGATGATCGGCAGCCTGTTCGGGCAGCTCCCGCTCGGCCGTCTGTCAGACCGCGTGCCTCGACGCATCGTCATGGTGCTGGCCGCGTCGATTGCTGCGGCCGCCTGCTTGATGATGCTGGCGCTCGACGAACGGAGCATCGCGGGCATCGCTGTGATGGGCGTGATGGGTGCGTTCGCCTATCCCATCTACTCGCTGGCAGTAGCTCAGACGAATGACTGGCTGCGTGATTCCCAGCGGGCAGGCGCCAGCGCCGTGCTGGTGCGCATGAACGGGGTCGGCGCCACGGTGGGGCCGATCTGCGCCGCTATCGGGATGTCGCTGACCCTCAACGCGTTCTACTTCGTCATGGCAGTGTCACACGTGGCGGTGGCCGTTTTCGTGGCAGGGCGGATGCTGCTCGTGGCCGGGCCGACGGTGTCCGAGCAGGGCCGCTTCCATCCGATTCCCGCCCGGGCCTCGACCGCGGTGGCAGCGCTGCTCCGTCGGCGGCGGTAGGCGGGCCGAGGAGGCAGGAGCCGTGGGAGCGCTGTTCGGTCTGCTCACGTCATTGAGCATCGGCACCAGCGACCTGTTCGGGCGCCGGGTGGTGACCCGTTGTCACGTGCTGTCGGCGATGATCGTGTTCCAGGGTGCTGCTGCGTTGGTGGCGCTCGCAGTGCTGCCATTCATTCCGGGTTCATTCGCCGGAGACGACTTCACGCGCGGATTGGTGTCGGGCTTCGGGCTCGGTGCTGGCCTGGCGCTGTACTACACCTCGCTGGACCGGGCCGGCTCTGCGGTTGCCGCGCCGATCGTGGCGACGCTGTCGGCCGTCATCCCGTTTGCCTACACGGCACTGCGAGGCCACGATCCGCCGCTCATCGGCATCATCGGCGCCGCCGCCGCCTTCGGAGGGCTCGGCCTAGTGACTGCAGGAGGCACTCGCGGCAAACACGTCGGGGCCGGAACGGTCTGGGCGACGCTCTCGGGGCTCGGCTACGGCATCGGGCTCAGCGTCCTCGTCGATCTGTCTGAGAGCTCGGGCGCCTGGCCGGGATTCGGCCAACGGCTGACTTCGGTCGGGCTCATGGCTGCCGTGGTCGCGGCACGGGGTCTCCCGGCGCTGCCGCCGCCCGACGTGCTGGGCTTCGCATTCCTGACGGGTGTGGCGAGTGCTGCCGCGACGATCTTCTACATCGTCGGCATCTGGTTCGACCCGCCTACGACCGTGGTAGGGGCGTCCATGTTCCCGGTGATGAGCGTCATCGTCGGCAGGGTCGCCTACCAGGATTCCCTCAATGCACGCCAGTCCATCGGCATCGTGGCCGCTGTTGCCGGCGTCGCTGCCGTCGTCGCCGCCTGAGTGACTGAGCGCATTGGCGCTAGACGATGGCGTCTGGCTCTTCGGCTTTGCGCCGGGCGATGTAGTCGCGCAACTCGGCGTCGATCGCGTCGTCGATGGGCGGCGGCTCGTAGGCGGCGAGCATCTGCTTCATCAGCCGGTTGGCTCGCTGGGCCGCATCGAGCGAACCCTCGTCAGACCACTGCTCAAAGCTGTTGTTGTCCGCAATCGACGATTGGTAGAAGGCCGTCTCGAAGTTGGCCAGCGTGTGCGGATGGCCCAGGAAATGGTCGCCGTGGGGGTTCGTCGTGAACGCCTCGACCGCCTGGCCGTTATCAGACATGTCCACGCCCCGGGCGTACACCTCCATCATCCCCAGTTGGTCCGCATCCATCAGCAGCTTCTCGTAGCTCAGCGTCAGGCCGCCTTCCAGCCAGCCCGCTGCGTGCAGCACGAAGTTCACCCCCGCGGCGATCGTCGGCAGCAGCGTGGATGCCGATTCGTAGGCCGCTTGAGCATCGGGTGCCTTGGACGAGGTGAACTGCCCACCCGAGCGGAACGGCACGCCGACCCGTCGCGCCAGCTCGGCCATGACGTAGATCGCCAGACCTGCCTCAGGCGTGCCGAACGTCGGCGCACCGGTGGCCATCGACATTGACGATGCGAAGGTGCCGAAGATCACCGGCGCCCCGGGGCGCACCAGTTGGCAGAACGCCATGCCCGACAGCGCTTCAGCCAGCGCCTGGGCGGCCAGCGCCGCCACCGTGACCGGCGACATGGCGCCAGCCAGGATGAACGGCGAGATCACACATGCCTGGTTGTGCTGCGCATACACCTCGGCTGCGCCCAGCATGGTGGCGTCCCAGCGCAGCGGCGACGACGCGTTGATGAGGCTCGTCAGTACGGTGCGATCGCTCAGATCGCCGCCGAAGGCGATGCGGCAGAGTTCCACCGAATCGGCTGCACGCTGGGCCGCCGTCACCGAGCCCATCAGCGGCTTGTCGCTATAACGCAGGTGCGCGTACACCATGTCGAGGTGGCGCTTGTTGACCGGGACGTCCACCGGCTCGCAGACCGTGCCGCCGCTGTGGTGAAGGTGGGGGAGCATCCAGGTCAGCTTCACCACCCTCTCGAAGTCGCCGAGGGTGGCATACCGGCGTCCAGCATCGAGGTCAGTAACGAACGGCGAGCCGTAGTTGGGGGCGAACACGGTGGCGTCACCGCCGATCGGCACCGACCGAGCCGGGTTACGGGCGTGTTGGACATAGTTGGCCGGCGCGGTGGCCTGGACGATCTCGCGGCACATGCCGCGCGGGAACCGGACCATCTCGCCGTCGACCTCTGCGCCGGCGTCACGCCAGAGCTCAAGCGCCCGGGGGAAGTCCTGGAAGGCGACCCCCACCTCGGACAGGATCGTCTCGGCGTTCTCCTCGATCTGGGCCAGGCCCTCGGTGTCGAGCACGTTCACCGGCGGCAGCCTCCGCTGTACGTGGGTGTTGAACGCCACGTCGGCCGTTGCCCGCTGCGCTTGACGAGCCGCGCGGCCGCCTCCTCGCCGTCGTCGCTCGCTCATGATTCCTCGCTCATCGGGACTGCTCGCCGTCGTCGGGTGCGGTTGTGGGGACTCGAAGTTCTACGGGATGGGCGGGGCAGGTCCACCGCCGTCGCGAGCAGCGGAGTGGGTGCGGTGGCATGAGGGAGTGCCATGGCTGCCACGAAGAGCTCCTGAAACCTCGGCTCGGTGGCAGTCTCGATCTTGCGGATGCTGCGGACCACCCGCTCCATCTCGGCCCGCTGGCTCCCTGACAGCAGCGCACGTACAGCGCCGGTGCCTGCTGCGTTGCCGACCGACCGCACCCCGTCCGGGTCGCAGTCGCCGATGAGCCCGAGCACCATCGCCCGTACCGGATCGATGTGCGCCCCGAAGGCTCCGGCGAGCAGCACTCGGTCGGGAGCCTCGATGCCAGCCTGCCCGCGCAGCAGGTCGATGCCGGCGCGCAGCGCCGCCTTCGCCAGTTGGATGGCTCGCACATCGTTCTGGGTGACGGTGATGGTCGGCCCGTCGGCACCTTCGGGAGGCTCGTACAGTACGAACGACGATGTCCGGCCATCGGAGGCCACACGGGACGCCCGCTCGCCCTCCCCGGGCTGCGCCGCGATGACCCCATCAGACGACAGCACCCCGGCGAGGTACATCTCGGCGATGACCTCGATGATCCCGGAACCGCAGATCCCCGTGACGCCTGCTGCAGTGCTGCGAACACCAGCGGCGACGCGCCGCTCGACTGCCTCCGCGAAGCCAGGTTCGTCGGACCACAGATCGCAGCCGATGACACGCACTCTGGGAGCCCACGTCACCGGATCGATGCGCACCCGCTCGATCGCTCCGGGTGTCGCCCGTTGACCGCAGCTGATCTGCGCGCCCTCGAATGCGGGCCCGGTCGGGCTGGACGCTGCCCACAACCCCTCGGAGCTGCCCAGCACGATCTCGGCATTGGTGCCCACGTCCACCAGGAGGGTGACGGCGTCGTCGCGATGCGGTCCTCCGGCAAGCACTGCCGCCGCAGTGTCCGCGCCCACATGACCGGCGATCGCGGGCGCAACGTAGACGCGAGCCGCCGGGCACGGCAGATCCATCTCCGGCCCATCCACCTCGACACTGGCATCGGTCGCCAGAGTGAACGGCGCCTGTCCGAGCGGGGTCGGGTCGATGCCGAGCGCGATGTGCATCATGATCGGGTTGCCGACCAGCACCACCTCGAGCACAGCGTCTGGCTCGGCACCGGCTTCGGAGCACAGCTCGGTGATCAGCGCTGCAAGCGAGTCTCGGACGAGAGCGGTGAGTTCTTGGGCGCCGCCGGGGTTCATCATCACGTAGGACACCCGGCTCATCAGGTCCTCGCCGAGGCGGATCTGCGGGTTCATGCGGCCGGCGGAGGCCAGCACGTCACCACTGTGAAGGTCGGTCAGGTGGCCCGCAATCGTGGTCGAGCCGACGTCGATCGCAACGCCGAGTGCCGCTGTCGCGACGCCAGGCCATACAGCCGTCACCATGCCGGTGCGTTTGCTCCGCTCGGGGCCGCTCCAGCGAACGGCGACCGTCACCAGCCGACCGCCAGCGTCGTCGGGGGAGCCGGCGGCGACCGACGCGTGGAGCGCCGCTAGTGCCCCCGGCAAGATGCCAGCCAGGTGAACGCCCCATTCATCGGCCACGCAGTCGATGACGACTTCGGCGAGTCCGCGGCGCTCGTCCAGCGTCGGCGGCGGCACTGTCACCGCATGCAGCGTCGCCAGTGGGTCGAGGGCGATGTCGCCTACGTCGACGGTCTTGCGTACCACCGGCCCGTGCAGCTGGCTTTCCGGCGGCACATCCACCACCACATCGGCCTGCACACGCGCCTGGCAACCCAGTCGTGCGGAGGGACCCAGCGGGCGTCGGCCTTCGTATGCGGCTTCGGCGGCACCCAGCGAGCTCAGCGCTTCGGGGCCAGCAGTGATGGCCCACTTGGGAAAGGAACCCACCGACGGCACGACCTGGCAGCGGCCGCAGATGCCGCGCCCGCCGCACACGCTGTCGAGATCGACGCCCATTTCCCGAGCGGCATCCAGCACAGTGGTACCGGCATTCACCGCTCCCGCCCGTCCGCTGGGGGTGAACACCACCCTGACCGAGGCCGTCGGCACCAGGGCTCCGTCAGCCGGTGCGTGCGCGACGTCCGCCCCGTCGGCGGGGACGATCGCCGGACCCTGCGCCAGGAGCACTGTCAGCCCCCATTGCGCTGCGGTCGCGGTGCTCGGAGATCCACGCCGCGCAGTTCTCGTCGTTGCCCGCCAAGACGTCGCCTGCCATGACTGCGGCCTTCACATCGGCATGCAGCGGGTTCATAATGGCCGATGTCATCCCGGCCCCGATCGCCATAGCCAGGAAGGTGCCGGTGATGATGTGGCGGTTGGGCAGGCCGAAGCTCACATTGGATGCCCCACACGTCGTGTTCACGCCCAGTTCGTCACGCAGCCGGCGTACCAGATGGAATACCTGCCGTCCTGCCGTGGCCATGGCGCCTATCGGCATGACCAATGGGTCCACCACCACGTCTGCGGTGGGAATGCCGTAGTCGGCTGCGGCACTCACAATCCGTTTCGCCACGTCGAAGCGGACATCAGGGTCCTCGCTGATGCCGGTCTCGTCGTTGGAGATGGCGACCACTGCCGCTCCGGCCCGCGCCACCAGCGGGAGCACCCGCTCCATCACCTCCGGTTCTCCGGTCACCGAGTTGATGAGGGGCTTGCCCACGTAGGCGTCCACGCCGGCTTCGAGCGCCTCGATGATCGACGAATCGATACTGAGCGGAACATCGGTGACCGACTGCACCAGCTTCACCGCCGAAGCGAGCAGTGCAGGCTCGTCGGCGAGCGGTACGCCGGCATTGACATCGAGCATGTGGGCGCCGGCCGTCACCTGGGCGAGCGCGTCTGCTTCGACCCGGCTGAAGTCGCCCTCCTTCATCTCCTCAGCAAGCAGCTTGCGACCGGTGGGATTGATGCGCTCGCCGATCATCACGAACGGCCGGCCGAAGCCGATCACCACCTCACGCGTGGCGGAGCTGACAACGGTGTCGGTCACGCGGGCACCTGGTGCTCGTCGTTGTGTCTTGGCGCAGCGAGCTCGGAATGCACTGTGCTGCGCCTCGGCGCAGCGACGCTGGTCAGCGTGGTCTCGAGATCGCCGTAGCCCGTCTCGACGATCTCTAGTGGCAGGCCGAGGCGTTCGGCCCCGGCGCGTGCACAGGCCTCGACGCGTGCGCGCTGCGAGCCATCCGGCGTCTGGGTCAGCAGCACCACGCGGCGGTAGTTGCCGAAATAGAGCTCTGCAAGCTCGGGATGATCGGCAATGCCGAGGCCTTTCCAGACCAGCAGATCGAAGTGACGGGCGAGATAGTCGGTCAGGTAGAAGGTCGCCGGTTCGGCCTCGGACATCTCGTCGAATCGCGGGGCGGTGGCGAAGAACTCGTAGCAGTGAGCTCCCGGCACCCGAGTCATCGAGGGCCCGTTGCCCGCCGCATGAGCGCGCTCGAACTCGGCGCACAGGTCGTCGATGGCGCCGGCACTGCCGCAGTCTCCATAGCCGAGGAGTATCTGTTCGTAGGTTCGACCCTGCCGCGCGAGCCGGTCCAGCCGCGCGCGCACTTCCGGCGCGATGAGCGCAGGACGGTTGTGCAGCTTCGCCGGCAGGCACTCCACGTCGATGTGCTCCAGGCCTCCGGTGCCGACGATCGCCTGCAGCTCGTTGGCGAGTGCGCCGCAGCCGAGCACCAGCACGCGGCGCGACGGGCCTTCGGCTGAGGCCCGGGCAGACGGCCGCGGTGCGCGCCGTGCGGCCGCCGGTTTCGCTGCAGCCTCGGCTGTCCGGCGCGCACGCGAGCGCCGCCGGCGGCGAGCGGTCGATTCCGGGGACGAGGTGGCCGTCATCTCATGCAGCGGCTGCGCGCCGGGCTTTGATGAGGTCTGTGGCGGTCTCCGCCGCGACGGCAGCATCGCGGCAGTAGGCATCGGCGCCCACAGCTTCGCCGAACTCCTGGTTCAGCGGGGCGCCGCCGACGATGACGAGGTAGTCGTCGCGCAGGCCCTGCTCGATCAGCGTGTCGACCACCACCTTCATGTACGGCATGGTCGTGGTCAGCAGCGCTGACATGCCCAAGATGTCGGGCCGATGCTCAGCCAGGGCGCCGAGGAACTCATCGACGTCAGTGTTGATCCCCAAGTCCACTACCTCGAAGCCCGCACCCTCGAGCATCATTCCCACCAGGTTCTTGCCGATGTCATGGATGTCGCCCTTGACGGTGCCGATCACGATCTTGCCGATCGGTTCCGCGCCGGTCTCCGCAAGCAGTGGCCGCAGCACCGCCATGCCGGCCTTCATGGCGTTGGCCGCGAGCAGCACTTCGGGAACGAACAGGATCCCGTCGCGAAAATCGATCCCGACGATGCGCATGGCCTCGACCAGCGCCTCATTGAGGACCTTGTCGGCCCCCCAGCCGCGCCCGAGCAACAGCTCGGTGCCTTCGACGATCTCGGGGCCGAGCCCGTCATAGAGATCGTCATGCATCTGAGCGATGAGATCGTCATCGTCGAGGGCTGAGAGGTCGATGTCCTCATCAGCATCGGCGCTGTCGACGGTTGCCGCATCGGCCATGCTTTGCCCCCTCGCCATGGTCATGACGTGTGCCGGGCACCCCCGTCCCGGTCAACTGTCCAAGATTCAGCATGGGTCCTGCGGCCAAGTCGTTCCGCTGTGCTGTTCAGCATCTTGCTGTTCCGCATAGTGGAACTGTGCCGCAGAACGGTACAGCAGTACGGTACCACGAACCCTTCCGGAACAGCGACATAGGAGCACGTGAATTCAAGGCGACATGCCGGCGCCTGCCGGCGTGTTTCAGCGGCGATGCGCGTCGATCTCTCCGGCTGTCACGGCCGCCGCCTCGGCCACTGTGAGCAGGCGCGTCTCGCGGGTTGAGCGTTCGGTCAGCTCCACGTTGCCCTCCGCCAGGCTGCGCGCGCCGACCGTGAGCCGGTAAGGCACGCCGACGAGCTCCGCATCTGCCAGCTTTACACCGGGCCGCAGCGGACGATCGTCGTAGAGGCAGTCGACACCGAGCGCAGCCAGTTCGCGCTCGAGCCTCTCGCCTGCTGCCGATTGGTCTTCATCGGCAGGATCGAGCACGGTGATGACCGCCTCGAACGGCGCGACACCGACCGGCCAGCACAGGCCCCGCTCGTCGTAATGGGTCTCGGCCACCGCAGCCATCGCCCGCCCGATGCCGATGCCGTAGCTGCCCATGATCGGAGTCTGGGCAATGCCGTCCGCATCCAGCACCGACACGCCCATCGCCTCGCAGTACTTGCGGCCCAGCTTGAAGATGTGGCCCGCCTCAATGCAGCGCACGATCTCCAGCGGCTTGCCGCACACGATGCAGGCCTCGCCTGCTGTGACCTCGCGCAGATCAGCCCACTGCGGATCGATGATGTCGCGCTCCACGTCCACGTGACGCAGGTGCCAGTCGTCCTCATTGGCGCCGGTGGTCATAGATCTGCGGCCCCGCAAGGCCTCATCTATGCAGATCGGCAGGCCCTCGACGCCGACCGCCCCCAGGCTTCCGGGACTGGCTCCGAGCTGAGCCACCGTCTCGGACTCGGTGGCAGGACGCACATCGGTCGCGCCGCTGAAATCGGCCAACTTCTGCAGGTTGAGCTGGTGGTCGCCTCGCAGAACCACCAACGTGAGCTGATCGTCGAGAACCATGACCATCGTCTTGAGCTGCCGGTCGGCCGGTGCGCCGCCTTCGAAGGAAGCGAGCGCATCGATGGTGCGGACGCCTGGTGTCGCGAAGCGCTCAGGTGCGTCGCCGGAGGACGGATCATCGATGGGTGGCACTGACGCACGGGCCCGCTCGATGTTGGCCCGGTACCCGCAGCCCGCACACCGCGCCACGTCGTCCTCACCTGCCGGCGACTCCACCATGAACTCGACGCTGGCATCGCCGCCCATGGCGCCCGAAGAAGCCTGTACGGCCATGGCATCGAGGTCGAGCCGCTTGAAGATCTTCTCGTATGCCTCGCGGTGCGCCTCGAAGGACACATCGAGACCTGCTTCGTCCATGTCGAAGCTGTACGAGTCCTTCATCATGAACTCGCGCACCCTCAGCAGGCCGCTGCGCGGGCGGGGCTCGTCACGGAATTTGGTCTGGATCTGGTACCAGGTTTGAGGCAGCTCCCGGTACGAACTCATCTCCGCCGCCAGCGCCGCGAAGACCTCTTCGTGCGTCATGCCCAGCACGACGTCTGCATCGTTGCGGTCGCGCAGGCGGAACATCTCTGAACCCATCACGTTCCACCGACCGCTGCGATGCCACAGATCAGCCGGGTGCATCGCAGGCAGCAGGAACTCCTGCGCGCCGATGGCATCCATTTCCGCTCTGACGACATCGGCCACTTTGTTGTGCACCCGCAGCCCGAGCGGCAGCAAGCTGTAGTGCCCCGAATGCAGCTGCCGGATGAACCCAGCCCGCACGAGCAGCTGATGACTCACGGCGGTGGCGTCGCCAGGCGCATCACGCAGCGTCGGGATGAACGAATCAGACCATCGCATCCGACGCAGCGTAAGCGAGCAACCGCGTTGCGATGCAATGCGTGTCCAGTACCCTCAATCTGCGTAGCCGGCGACTGCGCACCGGCGACCATGCATCGGTCGTGCGGTCTCGGCAGCGGACCAGGGCCACAGTGCCGACCACGGTGACTGTGTCCGCAACAGGTCCTGCATCAACAGTTCGGGCCATGCCCCAAGCGCAGTCCGGACAGGCGCTGCAGCGCACCTGCCCGTGCCCCTGCATGACGCGATGAGCGACGAAGACTCACCGACCCATACTCCGAACCGGGGCGCGCCGGCGCTTCAGCAGCTCGCGCCTGCCGATGACATCGCTCGCAACGGCGACATCTCGGATTCCGCCACAGGGTCCAACGGCACAGGGCGCAATGGCCCCGGGCTCATCGGCACAGGGGTCTCTGCGCTCGCAACGATGCGCTGGTCCCAGATAGCGCGTCTTGTCTGGGCCGAGGCGCAAGGCATCGCCGGGAACGACGACGTCGCCGCGCTGGAGACCGACCGGCTGCGCTGGGAACGAGTTCTTCTGGATCTGCTCGACCAGACGGAATCCTCGCTGTCGGGGGCCCGACGGCTGCCCCGGCCGATCCGCCGGCAAGTCGTGCGAGACTTCGAAACCGATTTCTCCGAGCTTGCCGCCGCCTACGAGCGCCTGACGGGCCTCGATGCCACCGAGTCGCCCGATGACGCAGCCTCGGATCCAGGCACCGGCGATGCCGCAGCAGGTCCGCTGCCCGAACCGGCCGCACTGCAGCTGTCGTGGCAACCGGGCCGGATCGTTGCGTGGGCCGCAGGCGCCGGCACCGAGCCCGACCCCACAGATCGGATCATGGACCGCCTGGTGGCCACCGGAGCCCCAGACAGCGTCTGGCGCCCCCATCCGAACATCAAGCTGCCGGGCGGGATGAGCGCCGAGGCACTGGTGGCTGATGTCGGCGACGTCCTGGGCTGGCTGGTCGGCCTCAACGGTCCGGCGGCCAGCAGCTCGGCCGGCTCATCGCCCACATCCGGGAGCTCTCCCGCTGAGCTGGCCGGCAGCGATCCAGCCAGCGACGACGAATCCCTGCACGGCAACGAGCAGATCGATGCTGCCGAGAGCAGCCCGAACGGCGACCTTCTGCTCGGTGCCAGCGCACTCTGGCTGCGAACCGCGGCCAGGACGGCGGTGGAACTGGTGGCGGGAGGGCGAACGGTGCCCCGGCTCCACCGAGTCCGCAAGCGCCGCAACCGCAAGCGGCCCGACACCGCGGAATTCTCAGTGCAGTGGCAGCCGGCCTCGCCGCCAGCAGATCGACTGGCGGCGCTCATCGACTGCCTGCCAGGTGCAGTGGCCGCACCCGAACCCAAGTCAGAGGCGCGCACCACGGTGCAGTCGGCCCTGTCCGGCATGGTCGACGCGATTGTGACAAGTGCCGCGAAGCGGCTCGATGTTCCTGCGGCATCGCCCGAGCCTCGGAGCCGGGCGGAGATGGCCGAGGCCTTCCTGGCGTATCTCGACGGCACCCGCTTTGTCGGCTCGGCAACTCAGGGTTCCGATCTGGCCCGGCGCATCGAGCTGTGGGCCAGGCCGGTGACTGGTGCCGCCCGGCAATCGCTGGTCGTCCGGTTGGACGAGCCTGACGACGTCGGGGCGTGGCACATGGAGGTGCTCGCCACCAGCCCAGAAGGAGTGACCGAGCCCGTCGAGGTCGCGATGGTGAGCGGCGTCAGCTCGCATCGCACCGAAGTGCGCGATCAGCTCACCCGCCTCGAACGGCTGCTGCCGGTGCTGATGCGGCCCGGCGGCAAACGGCGCGGCGAAGTGATCCTCAGTCAGGACGAGGCATGGGAGCTGATGTCGGTGACGGGGCCGGCGCTGCAGTCCGCGGGCTTCAAGGTCGAGGTGCCGAACCTCTCCCGCGAGCGCCCGGCCCCCTCGCTCCGACTCACCGCCGCCGAGGACGCCGACAGCGCCCTGGGGGCACAGCAGCTCACCGCCGTGAGCTGGACAGCGGTCTTCGGAGACGTGGAGCTGACCGCAGATCAGATTCATGAACTGGCCTCCCAAGCACGGCCGCTTGTACGCGACCGGGGCCAGTGGATCGCGCTGGATCACGCCGACCTCGCCGAGGCGGCCGCCGCGCTCGCCGAGCGCGCAGAGGTCACTGCCCTCACCGGATCGCAGATGCTGCGCCAGGTACTGGGCCTCGAGGGCCCGTCGGTGCGCGGCGGCATCACCATCTCCGGCAGCGGCTGGGCGGCCGATCTGCTGCGCTCCGCGTCGGAGATCTCGTCCGCGCCCCGGGCCAGCCCCGAGGGTTTCGTAGGCGAGCTGCGCAACTACCAGGCCGAGGCGGTTGCCTGGCTGGAATTCCTGGACGGAGCCGGCCTCGGGGGCTGTCTCGCCTTGGACATGGGTCTGGGGAAAACCCCCACGGTGCTCGCTCGTATTGCTGCAGACCAGCAACAGGGCCCGGCTCTGGTCATCGCGCCGCCAGCCGTCGTCAGCAACTGGGCAGCCGAAGCGGCGCGCTTCACACCGGGGCTGTCGACGATCATTCATCACGGCCCCGCCCGGCGTGAGCCCGCAGAGCTGGTCGAGGCGCTGCGCGAGAGCGCCGGCGCTGATGACCATGATGCGGCCGAGAACGGGCAGATCGATGTGGTGATCACCACCTATGGCACTGCCGTGCGCGATATCGACGCCCTCCAGGAGGTGCACTGGGACCGGATCGTGGTTGATGAGGCGCAGGTCATCAAGAACCACACCAGCGAGACCGCCAAGCAGCTGCGCCGGCTGTCAGCCCGGATCCGCCTTGCCTTGACCGGTACCCCCATCGAGAACGGCCTCGGCGACCTCTGGGCGATCATGGACTTCTGCAATCCAGGCCTGGTCGGCTCCAGAACACCCTTCATCGCACAGTTGCAGCGTCCCGGCGACGCACGCGGCGCCGCCGAATCGGCCTTGCATGCGCTCAATGGCGTGCTGGTTTTCCGTCGGACCAAGGCAGAGCCGCAGATCGCGGCCGAGCTGCCCGACCGCATTGACGAGCTCGCGCACTGCGCAATGACACCAGAGCAGATCGGCCTGTACCAAGCAGTGCTCGACCAGCTGATCGTCGACACGGCGGAGAGCGAGCAAGCGGGCGAGAGGCGCAAGGGGGCGGTGCTGGCCGCCATTACGGCCCTCAAGCAGATCTGTAACCATCCGCTCAACTACCGGCCCGACGACATCGACGAGCAGATCGAGGGGCGCAGCGGCAAACTCGACCGGCTGCACGAGATTCTCGAGGCGGTATTCGCAGCGGGGGAGCGGGCGCTGGTGTTCACGCACTTCGCCACCTGGGGCGAGCGGCTGGCCGCTCATCTGACACGGCGGACCGGCCTGCAAATCGACTGCTACCACGGCGGGCTCGGTCGCTCTGCCCGCGATCGCATGGTGCGACGCTTCCAGTCCGAGGACGGGCCCGGGGCGATGGTGCTCTCGCTCAAGGCAGGCGGCACGGGCTTGAACCTGACCGCGGCGAGTCATGTGGTGCTCTACGACCGCTGGTGGAACCCCGCTGTCGAGGACCAGGCTCGCGACCGGGCATGGCGCATCGGTCAGACACGCACGGTCATCTGCCACCGCCTGGTCTGTCCAGGCACGGTGGACGAGCGGGTGGAGGAGGTCGTGGCCGGCAAACGGCGCATCGCCGACATGGTGCTGCCGAAGTCCAGCTCGATCGGCGATCTCGACACTGAGCAACTCCGGCACGCCTTGGGCATCGATCCTGATGCCCTCCTCGCCGACGATTCCAACGGGATTGACACCAGCACGCCCCCGGTGGCAGAGCCGGTTCCGACAAGCGCAGGTGGGTCATGAGCAATCGCCGTCGACGCAAGACGTCGCGTACCCGCCGCATCGACGGTGCCGAGGTCCAGCAACGGCAGGCCGCTGAGGCGAGTGCAGCGTTCTGGCATGGAGCCGCTGGCGTGACGCCGTCGCCAGAACAACCTGATGCCGCCGCCAATGGAACGGCAGACGGATCGGCGATCGCCGACGCTGGACCGGGACAACTGCCCGACATTCTCACTGAGGCGCGCCGCATCTCGGTCACGACCGATCCGACGTCGACCGTGCGCTCGCTCGGCAAACCGCCTCTGGCGGGACGCGAGGCAGCCGCCGAGCACTACTTCGAAGCCGTCTACCAGCGTGCCGTCGCAATGGCCGGCGCACTGGCGGCAGCAGGGGATCTGTTCGCTTCAGTCGACGAGGAGTTCACAACGTCCTGAGCGCTGTTCAGACAGCCGGTCCGCTGTGCCTCGACATGCACGGACCCAGTCGACGTCACCCGAGCTTGATGCCCTCGTAGCCGCCAGCGGCGATCGCGTCGACCTTGGCCCGGTAGCGGGGCGCTCCGCCGAAATAGGCCTGGTAGCGCACGCTGCCCTCTTGGTGGCCGGCAACGTTGGAGTTGTAGCCGGTGAACCAGCCCTTGCTGCGTCGGAACAGCATTCGCTCATGGGCACGGATGACCTCGTTCACCCACTCCTGCTCGGCCTCGAGTTTCGCCTCGACCCTGCTGTAGCCGTTCTCGAGTGCATAGGTCACCAAGTCGGTGACCCAATCCACTCCGGTCTCGATCGCCCTGGGGAAGTTCGTCGACCCGGACACGCTCTGGGGTCCGGCCACCATGAACAGGTTGGGGAACCCGTGCGACAGCACGCCGAGGTACGTGCTGGGTCCGTCCCGCCAGCGCTCGCCGAGCGAGGCACCGTCGACCCCGAGAATCTCCACGCGGTCATACGCTCCGGTGATGGCGTCGAACCCGGTGGCATAGACGATCAGATCGAGGTCGTAGTGAGCGCCGCTGGTCTGGATGCCAGACCGTGTGAAGTGCTCGATCGGCGTCTCGCGCAGATCGACCAACTCCACGTTGGGACGGTTGTAGGCCTCGAAGTAGTGGGTTTCCAACGGCAGGCGCTGGAGCCCGAAGCCATGGTCTGTCGGGATCAGCTTCTCAGCCACGGCGGGATCGTCGACCCGGCCGCGAACACGGTCGGCGATGTAGTCGGACAATTCCCGATTTGCAGACTCATCGAAGAAGATCTCCGCGAAGTTCGCGGCCAGGATGGCGAAGCCAGACTGCGAGTAGAGCTCATCCCAGAAGGCGCGGCGCTCGGCCGCGCTCATGTCCCAGAATCCCCACCGTGGCACATGCTCGAAGCCGCCGGGCGAGGCCGCGCAGTTGGCGAAGATCTCGTCGTAGCGCCCCCGGATCTCGTCCATCTCGTCGTCGTTGATCGGCGAGTTGTTGAGCGGGGTGCTCCAGTTGGGCCGGCGCTGGAACACCTTGAGCTCCGCAACCACCTCAGCGATCTCGGCGATCACCTGGATGCCCGTCGCCCCGGTGCCGATGACGCCGACCCGCCGCCCCTCCAGCGCGACCGGCTCGGCAGGCCAGAAGAAGGTGTGGAATGCGTCGCCCTCGAATGCGTCCATGCCTTCGTAGCTCGGCAGCGTCGGTGCCGACAGGGGGCCGAGGCTGGTGATGACGAAGCGCGCCGTATGCGAACTGCCGTCGCTGAGCCGCAGATGCCAGTGCCGGGCGCTGTCGTCCCACGCCATCCGCTCGACCCTCGAACCGAAGCGCATATGGCGACGAAGGTCGAACTTGTCGACCACGAAATTCAGATAGCGCAGATTCTCCGGCTGAGACGAGAAGCGCTCCTTCCAGTGCCACTCGTCGAGCACCTCCTTCGAGAAGGAGTACCCGTACGTGTAGCTCTCGGAGTCGAACCGGCAGCCCGGGTAGCGATTGCGGTACCACGTGCCGCCGAGGTCATCTTCGCCCTCGATGACGACAGCGTCGATGCCGAGATCGACCAGCCGCTTGATCTGGTAGATGCCGGACACGCCGGCGCCCAGCACCACGACATCGCTGTGCCGCGCACGGTTCATTGATCAGTCCGCTGCCGCAGGCTCGAAGCCGACTTCCTTGCCGCGGTTGATGCTCACCCAATCGCGTGCCTCGAGGTACGGCCTGAAGGTGTCGAAGATCTTCTTCTCGTCGCGCGGCATGTGCTGGATCTCGTACAGGTGCGGGAATTCCAGCCAGCCGATGACGAGTTCCCACATGCGCAGCGCTGCTTCGCCAGCTGGCGGGTCGAGCAGCACGGGTCCGAAGATCGCCGTGTCGCCGAAGTACAGGGTGGGCACGCCGAAGCCGCCCGAATCGATGACCCGTTGGTGCTCGGCCTTGATCTCGTCGTGGGTGCTCTGGTCGTCGATGGAAAGCTCGACGATGCCAGGATCGGCACCGATCTGTTCGAGCAGGTGCCGGGCCACGTCGGGATTGTGGGGACGGTTGCCGTCCACATGGAGGGCCTCGCCCGACACCGCGTACCACTGGTCGAGCAGGTCCATCGATTCGCGCCGCAGGATCGCGCCGATGCGCATCATCGACCAGCCGTAGCTCCAGTCGCGCTCCCAGGGATGTTTCTTGCCCTCGCGCAGGTTCACCTCTTCGAGACTGAAGAACTTCCAGTTCACGGTCAGCCCGAGCTGGTCGCGCACGTCACGCATCCAGATGGAGGTCTGGTACGCCCACGGGCACATCACGTCGAAGTGAAAGTCAACCTCGGTGGGGCCGTCGTAGGTCTCAGGAGTGATGGTCATGAGATCACCGCTCAGCCGCGGCCGTGGCGCAGCAGGCGGCCCGGGGTTGCGCCGGTGCATTCGCCGGATTCGAAGGTGACCTCGCCGTTGACGATGATCTGGTCGTAGCCCTTGGCACGCTGCACCCGGCGCCATTCGCCGCCCGGCAGGTCGTGCTCGACGTTGCCGATCCACGGCGGGTCGATCTCGAGCTCTTCCATGTCGTAGACCACCACGTCGGCGGCGGCGCCCTCGCGCAGCGTGCCCCGATCCTTGAAGCCGGCAGCATGGGCGGCCAGCGCCGAGAGACGGTAGTGCGCTTCCTCCAGTGTCACGGTGCCTTCGTCGCGCACCAGCCACGTCAGGAAGTCGGTGGTATAGGAGCCGCCGCTGAAGAACTTGGTGTGCGCGCCGCCATCGGAGACACCGGGGATGGCATACGGCGACTGCATCATCTCGCCCATGAACTCAGCGTTCGAGCCCTTGTCGGGCCCCAGGAACTCCACGTTGAGATCGCCCTGCAGGGACAGGTCCAGCATGACCTCGACGGGGTGCTTGCCTTGTTCTTCGGCGAGATCACCGACGGAGCGGCCCACGTACTGCTGCATATCAGCCTGGCGATTGACGCCCTGGACGACTAGGCCCTTGGGGTTGCCGCCCACGCCTGCCTGGATCACCTGCAGCCGGCGGTCGGCTTCCTCAGCCTCGTCCACCAGCGCCTTGCGCAGCTCCGGATCGGACATCTTTTCGATCTTCTCCTCCTTGGAGCCCGTGGTGACCGCTCGCCAGGCGGGGGAGGCGTCGTAGAGGTTCCAGTGCTCGAGCGTGAAGGCGAAACCTGCGCGCCCGGTGCCGCACTGTGCGTAGATCGGCAGGTCTTGGTTCCAGCACTTGTCGATCCAGCGCAGCGGCCGGCGATGCACCTCGGGATCCTTGCGGGCGGGCGCTACCACGTTGTGCAGGATCGGCCGCTGGGCGGCGCCCGCGAGCACCTCGAGGAACTTGATGTCGGCCCGGATATCGCCGGTGCCCTGGGTGATCTGGATGAAGCCCTCGTCCCGCTCGGCCAGCACGCGCGCCAGGTTCAGGATGTCCTCGTCGCACATGATGTCGGTGACCATGGGGGAGCCGTCGAAGTCGGCCTGCACGCTGTCTGGGCCGAGGCGCTGGATGGAGAAGCCGCAGAGCCCCGCATCCATGCCCTCGTGCAGGAGGCGGGCCATCTCCTTGCGCTCGGCTTCGGAAGCCGGCTCGCCCGCCTTGGCCTTGTCGAGGCCCATGACGTAGGTCATCAGCGATGCCGTGGGCATGTACTGGATGACGTTGACGCCTTTGGGGGCACGGTCCAGCGAGTCCAAGTACTCGGGGATGGTCTCCCAGTCCCAGTCCATACCCAGTCTCATCGACTCATAGGGGATCGCCTCGGTACGAGTCATGGTGAGCATGGAACGGTCGCGAAACTCGGGCTTGACCGGGGCGAAGCCGAACCCGCAATTGCCGAGCACCACCGAGGTCACCCCGTGGTAGCCCGAGATGGTGCACCACGGATCCCAGCGAATCTGGGCGTCGTAGTGGGTGTGCAGGTCGACAAAGCCGGGTGCCACGATCTTGCCGGCGGCGTCGATCACCCGTTTCGAGGCTCCCTGCGGCCGGCCGCCGAGCTGGGCCACCTTGCCGTCGCGGATCCAGACGTCGCCCTTGTAGCGAGGCACCCGGGTGCCGTCGACGACCGTCCCGTCCTTGATGTGAATGTCGAACTCAGCGCTCATGGCATGCCCCCGTACTGCTCGGCGTGATCTGACCGCGCCGGTTGCAACTGAGCCCAGCGCCCGTGCAACCGTCTCTTCACGCTACCCGTCCCGCTCCAGGCCTGCCGGGACGCTGACAGCTCTCAGCGTGTGCCAAGCCATAGGCTCCCGCCTCGTTTGCCGACCCCCCCAAGGCAATGCGACTTCTCTCCAGACATCTCAAGCTCGTCACTCTCGTCACGGCGTGCGCCGTCACGGGTCTCCTTCTCGCGCTGATGCTGGGCGTCGGCCGCGCGCCGGACACCGGCACCTGGTCGCCCCAGGTGAGCCCATCCGCGCCCGCCGCCGCCCAGTCGTCGACGACCGGAAGCCCGACTGCTCTCCGCAGCCCGCTGACAGCGCCGCCGGTCATCATCACCACCGGAACCGAGCCGGCGTCACCTCGCAGGGAGGGAGTCGAAACCAATGTGGTCGGCGAGCATCCCAACCTGCCGGCCTCGCCCGTTGCGACTGCCGACAAACTCGTCGAACCGGGTCAGCAGTTCCGTCGCACGGTGGCTCCGGGAGTGTCATTGGCCTGCGATCGCTACAGATCTCAGGTGCAGAAGGTAGGGGACTGGGATCCCGACGTCGTCCTCGCGTTGATGTGGCGAGAGTCACGCTGTACTGAACACCTGGTGTCGGTGACCAACGACTGGGGGCTCCTGCAACTCAACGCAACCTGCTGGGCGGGCAAGGGCATCGACCGGCTTCCCGACATCGGCCGTTTGCCCGACAACATCACTGCGCCAGAACTGCGCTGCGACGGGATCACAACAGCCACCCCGGCGGCACAATGGTGCTTTCATGCCAAGGAAGAAGGAAGACGCACAGGACGTCGACCGTCTTCTCCATGCGATCCATGGCTGCAACCGGACACCAACCTCCAGGTCGCGTACGACATATGGCTCATCCGAGGATGGCAGCCCTGGTGCTTCGATGACAGGAGCCGGGCTTCACCAGCCTGCGAAGCCGCCGCCGATGCACCTGGTCCGCCACCGGTCACGGGCTAGCCGCAGCAGGCATCCAGACAACGGGGTCGGAGCCGGGCCGCACGGTACGCAATACCGTCGAATCGATTCGACTTGACATAATCTCTATTATCGGCGTTCTTGGCGCCGATAATGATTCAGCCTTCGGCGACGGCCACGGCAGGGTGCTTTAGATGTCGAGGGCGTGGCCGTAGCTGCTGCTGTGTGCGACGATGAAGGTCCTGCGTGGGTCGACCGCCGCGCCCATCATCACTTCGAATGCCTCCTGCGCTGCTCGCGCATCACCGACGGTGATCTGGCGCAGCACTCGCGTCTCGGGGTTGAGCGTGGTCTCGAACAGCTCGTCGTCGTCCATCTCGCCGAGGCCCTTGAATCGAGTCAGCCGGTAACGCCGGCCGGCGCTGTCCAACTCGGCGATGAGCGCGTCCCGCTCTGCCTCTGAGTACACGAATCGCTTCTCCTGCCCGATCGTGAAGGCGTGTGTCGGCGGCTGGGCTGCGAACACTCGTCCTGCATCGAGCAGCGGGCGCATGTAGTGGTACACGAGCGTGAGCACCAAGCAGCGAATGTGGCTGCCGTCGACATCGGCGTCGGCCAGCATCACGACGCGGCTGTAGCGGATCTGGTCCGCATCGAACTCGAGCCCGGAGCCGCCGCCCACTGCAGTGAACAGCGCCGCTGCCTCAGCGTTGTCCAGCACCGCCTTCGCTGTTCCCTTGCCCGCGTTGACCACCTTGCCGCGCAATGGCAGCACCGCCTGCCATGCGCTGTCACGCGCCCGCTTGGCCGGCCCGGCCGCGGAATCGCCCTCCACGATCAGCAATTCGCCCCCAGGATGCAGCCGGCAATCGGCCAGCTTGGCCGGCATGCCTCCCGATCCCAGCGCTGCTGCCTTGCGCCGTTCGTCAAGAGCGCGGCGAGTGGTCACCCGGTTCACCACGGCGTTGGAGATCTTGTCGAGCACCGCCTTCACGTGGATCCGCTTGCTCGATGCCGAAGTGCCGGAGAACCAGTCGCGCAAGCCGTCGCGAACGATGTTGTTGACGATGCGCTGCACCGGGGGCGTCCCGAGCTCGCGCTTGGTCTGACCCCGAAACTGGGGTTCGGGGAACGTCACCCGGACCACCGCCACGAGGCCCTCCTGCGCATCCTCGCGCTGGGCGCGGGCGTCATCTCGCAGGCGCCGCAGTTTGCGCAGATCGGCGTCAGCGAGCGCCCCGTTCACAGCAGTCGTGAGCGCCCGTTCGAAACCCGCCACATGAGTACCTCCGTCGGGCGTGGGAATGGTGTTGACGAAGCTCACGATGCGGGCGTCGAACGAAGCACACCAGCGCATCGCCACATCCACCTCGCAATGACGGGTGACCTCGGTGAGCTGACCGTCCACCGGCACCTGCTCGGTGAACTCGTCGGTGCCGCGTAAATCGATGAGGCCGCCAACCGGCTCGGCATCGTCCCGCAACTGCTCGACGAAATCGGCCAAGCCACCCGACGACATCAACTCCTCGGACTCGATCGGCTCCTGACGGCGGTCGGTCAGGGAGAACTTGACCTTGGGCACGAGAAAGCACGTCTGCTTCACGCGCTCGCGCACCTCGGCGTAGCTGATCGATGCGTCAGCGTCGAACACATTGGCATCGGGCCAGAAGCGCACTCTCGTGCCGGTTCGCTTCGGTGACACCTTGCCCACGACCTTGAGCGAGTGACCTCGCCGGAAGCGCCGAGCAGCGTCGGTGTTGCCTGCCTCACGATCCCGAAACTCCAGCCGGTGGGTGCGGCCATTGCGGTCGACTTCGACCTCCATGCGCGATGACAGCGCGTTGACCACCGAAGCGCCCACGCCGTGCAAGCCTCCCGACGCGCCGTACGCGCCGTTGCCGAACTTGCCCCCGGCATGCAGCTCGGTGAACACCACTTCCAGCGCCGTCACGTCGCCTTCTTTGACGTCGACGGGAATGCCGCGGCCCCGGTCGGCGACCTCGTAGGAACCATCACCGTGGAAGGTGACCTCGATCAGCTTGCCGTGCCCCGCAGCCGCCTCGTCCACGGCGTTGTCGATGATCTCCCACAGCAGATGGGTGAGCCCGCCAGAACCGGTACCGCCGATGTACATGCCGGGTCGCTTGCGGACCGCTTCGAGACCTTCCAGCACCTCGATGGCGTCTGCGTCGTACACGCCCGTTCCCGCCGCTGCGGACGGCGCTCTCGGTCGGCTGGGCCCGTCGTCGGCTGTGGGATCGATGGTGGTCATGCTCATGCGAACCGATCCTGACCGAGAGCGACGATTCTGGGGCCTGCCCGCCGGGCCCGCAGGTTCCGCTTGGTGGGCACCAACTCTGGGCGCACTGGCGTGGGGTCGGGCCGCTTCGGATCGCCGTCGGCAGCCACGATGGCGGCGATCTGGCGATCCACGCCGACCCACGCGTAGGCAACGCATGTCTCGAAACCGCCGAAGCGCACGGTTGGCGAACCTGCCGTGCCTCGGCCCTGAGCGGGCACCTCGGACATGTCGGTCACTTTGAGCGTGCCTTCATCAGTGACCGCAGCCACCAGCGAACCGAACGCGACCTGCGCCGCGGTCAGCACCGTGGCTCCTGCAGCGAGCTTCATGGCGTTCACTCCCCCGGCGTTCGGTCCCTTGGGAGCGAACGCGTCGCACGCCGTGCGCAGCACGTGACCGGTGGAGGACACCACCGCCAGCTCGGACCCGTCAGGTGCCTCGAACGCGGCCACGAGCCGGTCGCGGTCGCGCAGCGTCATGGCTGAAGCTCCGTCGCGGCGCGCCAGCAGCTCGGCTGCATCGACGCGCTTGCCGGTGCCGCTGCGAGTCACCAGCGCGACGGGACCCGCACTGGTCTCTGCGGCAAGCAACGCCACAATCCGTTCGCCCCTCGACATGTCGAACATCTCGCTCTGAGGCGCTCCCCTGCTGCCGCGCGCCATCTCGGGAATCATCCGCACATCCACCGTGAGCAGTCGCGCCCGATCGGTGAGAGCAGTCACCGTTTCGAGGTCGGACACGGTGACTTCGGTCGCCAACACATCGTGGCGGCCGGGCTTGGCTGCGAGGGGGTCTTCGGCGTGACGACGCCCGAGCAAGCCCGAAGTCGACAGCGTCACCGTGCTCACACCAGCGACTGCCACTCCCCCACCAGCCACTCCTGCCAGCGCTCCCCCGCTGGATGAGCCGCCGTTGGCTGCCTGGGCGGCCTCTTCAGTCAGCCGTGCTGCTTCGGTGTCGACCTCCGCACGTTCCACCAGCTTGCTGCGGCGGGGCACCCCGAACTGCTCGACCAGTTCGTCCAGCTCAGTGGCGACGATCTGGCGACGGCGTTCGTCAGATTCCAGAATGGCGAGATACGACGCGATGGCTGCACGCAGCTCGTCTAGCTCGTCTCGCAGCTTCTGCGTCTCCAAGGCAGTCAGCCGCCGCAGTTGCATGTCGAGAATGTGGTTGGCCTGCACCTCGGTCAGGCTCAGCCGCTCGATCAGCCCGATCCGGGCATCTCCCACGTCGGCCGAACCCCGGATGATGGCAATCACCGTGTCGATGGCGTCGAGCGCGATGAGCAGGCCCTCCACGATGTGCTCGCGTTCGCGCGCCCGATCCAGCCGATGCTGTGTTCGGCGCACGATGACGTCGAGCCGGTGGGCGATGTAGTGCTCGCACAGCTCCCGGATGCCCAGCGTTTGCGGCACTCCACCAACCAAGGCCACGTTGTTGATGCCGAACGACTCCTCCAACGGCGTTCGGCGCCACAGCTCGGCCAGCACCTGCTGGGGGTTTGCGTGCGGTTTGCATTCGATCACCAGCCGCAGCCCGCTGGTACGGCCCGACAGATCGTTCACGTCGCTGACCTGGTCGAGCTGGCCAGCCTTGGCGAGCTCCCGGATCTTGGCGAGCACCCGCTCGGGTCCCACCATGTACGGCAGTTCAGTCACCACAATGGCCTGCCTGGTCGCTGTCAACCGTTCAAAGTGCACCGTGGCTCGGATTCGCACCGCGCCACGTCCGGTCTCGTAGGCCTCGGCAAGCTGCTCGTCCCACACCACCCTGCCGCCCGTGGGGAAATCGGGCCCCGGCAACACCTCCATGAGCGTCTGGATGCCCGGGCGGCGCTGGGGGCGGCGCAGCACCAGCTTGATGGCCTCGGCAACCTCGGCCAAATTGTGGGGCGCCATATTCGTCGCCATACCCACGGCTATGCCGCTGGCACCGTTCACCAGCAGGTTCGGCAGCAGCGCCGGCAGGCAGGTGGGTTCGGTGCGCTCGCCGTCGAAGTTCGGGGCGAACTCCACGGTGTTCTCGTCGATGCCTGCAGCCATTGTCATTGCCGTACCGCGCAGCCGTGCCTCGGTGTACCGGTAGGCAGCAGGCGGGTCGTCGAGGCTGCCGAAGTTGCCCTTCGGCTCGACCAGCGGCACCGACATGGCGAAGTCCTGGCCCATGCGCACCATCGCCTCGTAGATCGCGCTGTCGCCGTGGGGGTGGTACTTGCCCATCACCTCGCCCACGACCCCAGCCGACTTGCGGAACGGCGTGCCTGGCCGCAACCCCAGATCGTCCATCACGTAGAGGATCCGCCGCTGCACCGGCTTGAGGCCGTCGCGGACGTCGGGGATGGCCCGCGCCGTCGTGACCGACAGCGCGTACGGCATGAACGAGTCACGCATCTCGTCTGCGACGTCGATCTCGTGGATCTCGCGTGCGATCGTCGTCGGTGCGGTCGGTCCGGCCATGGTCGGAGGCCCTTTCAGGGACTGGAGGAGTTGCAGGGCGAGAGCGGGTGTGCGCGCGCCAGCAATGCCGGGTTGCAGCAGTCGTCTTGGCGCATCCCAGCGGCTGCTTTCGAGAGTACGACGCCGGTCAACCCGCCTCAGGGAACTTTCCGGTTGCCCCAATGATCGGGCGCTCGCGGATGTCTCGGTGCGCGCCGTCGTGGTGCCGCCAAAGTGAAGGCACGCCACTAGCCTGCCGCGAGTGTTGGTGAAGGCGCCGTGAGCCGTCGCCTCGAAGTCGAGTTGACCAGCCGGCGTGACGACGGCTCGTGGACATGGCGCGCTGCAGGCGCAAAACAGCCGAAGGGTGTGCTCGATGGCGACTTGCTGCCGGCAGGCGCCGGCGAAGGCGACGTGCTGCGCGTCGACGCCGAGTTCGAGGTCGACGGCATCTTCGTCACAGAGGTGCTCCCGCCCAAAGCCCGCAGCGGTAAACCCCCTGCCGAGCGCATCGAGCTGATCGGCCCGCCGGATCGAGGTGCTGGAACGACAACGACCAGGGTGAGCCGCGGTCGTGACGGCCGCAAGAGCAGCGGCGGCGGTGAGCGGGGTCGTGGCCGCAGCGGCGAACGAGATCCACGAGGATCCCGGCGGAAACGCCAGGGAGAACGCCGGAATCGCGATGGTGCCGCTGACTCAAGCGGGGACAAGCCACAGCATCGCAAGCGGCGCGAGGGCGACGGCCGTCGTAGACGTGACAGCGGCAGCAAACGACCGGCGCAAGATGCCAAGGCCGAGAAAAAGCCCGACACGCCCGAACGCCCCCCGCGCCCCAAGGCGCGCAAGCTCCGCCCAGGGCGCAAGCACCGGGATGCGCTTATCGCCTCGCTGCCGGCCGAGCAGCAGGTCGTGGCGGAACAAGTGGTGCGCGGCGGCCTCGCTGCCGTGCGTACCGAGATCACCGAGCAGAACCGCAAGGCGGCTGCAGAAGGTGCGCCCGAAGTGCCGGCCGAGGGTGTGCTGCAGCTCGCCGAATCGCTGATCAGGCCAGTGCAGATCGCGGAGTGGCGCGACCGTGCCGATGCCGCCATCGCCGGCATCGAACGGGTCGACCTGCGCGACCTTCGCTCCGTGCTCGTGGCCGCCGAAGACTTCGCCCGCGACGCAGACGCCCGCGAGCTGACCGAGAAGATCAGGGAAGGGCTCAACGAACGCGTCGAGCGCAGTCAGCGTGAATGGCACGACGAGCTGCGGACCACGCTGACCGAAGGACGCGTCGTGCGAGCGCTGCGCCTCAGCTCCCGCCCGCCCAAGGCGGGAGCACCGCTTCCGCCCGAGATCGCTCAGGAACTGACGTCCCAGGCCAACGCCGCGCTGGGCACCGGAGCTTCCCAGCACCGGATCGCCGTCGTGCTCGAAGCGGTGGCCTACTCCCCGGTACGGCCCTACGTGGTGCTGCCTGCCATTCCAGCCGAGCCGAGCGACGAGCTGCTCGAAGCCGTGCGCAAGGTGGCGTCTCGCCTGCCCGAGGTAGCGACCGCCCTCGGCATCGACCCGACCGAGGCGCGCCCGCGCAACCAGTCACGGCGAGGCCGCTCTCGCAGATCCAAGGCTGGGCCAGCTGACACGTCGAACGACGGCGAAGACGTCGCCGAAGACTCAGCCGACGAAGACATGACGGTCTAGGAACTCACGCATCCCGCCTGACAGCGGGACTGCACCTTCCCTGATCTCGTCGAAGCCCACGAAACGAGCGTCGGCCGCGTCGTCACCGGCGACCGGCGTCGCATCGGCCGGGCACTCCACCGCGTAATCCAGGATCACGAAGTGCAGCTGCTCGCTGATGTGCTCGGTGACACCGACAAGTTCGCCGCACCGCACCGCCAGCCCGGTCTCCTCGGCCAGCTCGCGCTCCACCGCATCGCTGAGTCGCTCCCCGGGCTCGACACGTCCCCCCGGGAACGCCCAGAGTCCATCCGCCGGCGGGCGGCCACGGCGCACCAGCAGCACGGAGCTGCCGCGCACCGCAACTCCGCCGACACAAACCTCAGGAACCGGCTCACTCACGGCGATGGGGAGCCGGCTCGCTTGGAGACTCGGCGTCAGGCGCCAGCTTGCGGTGCAGCACCAGCAGACGTGCGGTGAAGCCGAACGTCTCGAAGAAGTTCTTCGTGGCACGGTTGCCCGGCAGCGCCAGCGAGTCGACGCCCACGCAGCCCCGCTCGACGCACCACTGCAGTACCTCACCGATCAGCGCCTCCCCGACGCTGACCTCGCGGGCACCGGGAGCGACATACAGGTCGGCGACGCGCCCCAGCATCTCTCCGGTCTGCAACGGTTCGACGGCGGCAACGGCGTAGCCGACCGGCGTGCCATCGATCTCTCCGATCCACACGGCGCTGTCAGGATGCTCGAGGGCCTCGGTGAGGCTCTCCTCGAACGGCCTCGTTCGCACCTCCCGGCGCGACCAGACCCAGCCGCCGCGCGCGTCAACCTGCTCGGCCACGGCGTCGGCAGCCATCCGCGCGAGCACTCCCACATGCTCACCGTCGGCGGGGCGGGCCACTACGTCCATGCCGAGCATTCCATCAGCCGAGACACCCGGACTCGACCGTCAGGCCGGCTCGGCCGATTGCCGTCGAGCCGTGGCTTCCTCGGCACCCAGGCGTCCCAAGACGCCCTCAGACAGATCCACGTGCGTCAGCATCGCAGCCACCGCTCGGTGCCCTGCGGTCTCGGCAATCTGGCGATACATCTCTGCCACAACCCGCCGGTAGTCCTCGTGCCCTTGCGGTTGTGATCGCAGCTCGATCATGTGCATGGCCTCGCGAGCGTTGAACTGCATGCTGTAGCGCACGCGATAGGCCATCGACACGGCGTACGACGCCTCGAGCGTTCCGACGGCCTCGGCAAGCGTGTCGTACAACTCGGCTGACAGCTCCATCACCTCGTCGTAAGCCTCTCCCCCACCGGCCGCATCCACGAGTGCAGGCACGGAGTACCCGTGCTGCGGGCTCAGCGGTTGCCATTCGATGGTGAGCAGGCGGTGACGCTGCAAGTCGCGGAAGCTGCCGTAGTCGGCGAGCACGTCGAAGCGGTAGTCGAGGCGTTCCAGTGCCCGGCCTGGTCGGTGGCGACGGTTCGTCCGTTCGCCGCTGTATCGCTGCACCAGCTCCATGCGCTCGGCCTCCGTCATCTGGGCCACGCGAGCTGCGATCTGCGATTCTCCCAGCGACGTGTACGGGTACAGCATGGCCGCGAGCATCTTGGCCTCGCCGGAGGGATCCCAGTCGGTCAGCTGGACCTCGGGCACCGGTTCAGGTTCGTCCTCGGCAAACAGATCTGCGGCGAACTCCGACATCGCGATCCGGTTGGCCTCGAGGTAATCCGACCACACAACGCCCCGGTCGAGCTGGTCCACACGCCGCAGGAACGAGGGGATGACTTTGCGCAGCTCGGTCAGCATCAACTGGGCGTAGCTGCGGGCCTCGGGCAGCGGGTGTGCCCGCATCCGCAGCAGAAGCGCTTCGTAGGCCTGCCCGCTGCCGAATATGCCGACGTTGGACAGGCTGGCCGCCGGCAACAGTCCCCTGGAGGCGTCGAATGCCTGCGCCCGGATGGCCCGCCGTCGGGCGAGGTCGCTGCCGCCTGCGGCGCTGGTCGCCGCGTCGGGATGCTCGGTCAGCCAACCGGTCATGCGGCGGACCATGTCGCCGTACGCGTCGAACATGCGGTCTGCGTCGCCGACGAATCGCGTCCCGGCACGCGAGCCCATCACCTCGGGCGGCCGGTGGTACCGGTAGCGACCCTGGACGCGCTCGTCGTAGGCGAGGTAGCGGGTGGACTGTTCGAGGTACGACATCAGCCGCCCTCGTTCGAGGATCTTGGTGAGCAAGTTGGAAGCCTGCTCGCATGCAAGGTGCACGGCTCCGAGCTGCGCTACCGAGTCGTCGCCGTATTCCACGAACACGCGCTGGTACAGCTGCTCGGCGCGGGCGACGCCCACCGTGGCGTCGATGGTCTCATCGCCGGAGATGTCGAGATCGTCCACGAATTCGTCCAGCAGCAGACGACGCAGGCTCTTGTGCGTCCGGGAGTAGCGGGCGAACAGTGCTCCTTTCACCACTTCAGGCAAGTTCACGAGTGCAAAGACCGGCTGGCGCAGGTTCGTGACATAGCGCCGCAGGATGTCCTGCTCGGCAGGCGTGAACGTCTCGGCGGTGTAGTGGATCACCGGATCACCGGCGGGTCGGGTGGGCGGAGACACTGCGCCGATGGTATGGCCCTTGGACCAGCGGCAAGGGGATGTCAGCGGCCGAACAGAGCACTGTCAGCTCAGAACACGATCGCTGCGGCGTCGGGTCGGATTGCGAGGGACAGCTCACGGCATCTGCCGACCATCTCGCCGTCGAGCCACAGTCCGAGCGGCCGATCGAACCGATGCTCCCAGCTCTGCACACGCCGCACGGCGATGGCCGGATGCGGCACGTGAGCGCCCGACCTCAGCCGCCGTCGGGCCAGCACCCGTTGGGCTGCGCTGAGCGTGGGTTGATCCAGACCAGTGCTGAACACGTGCAGCCGTCCGTCGTTGGGATGGGCTGCGGGTGCCAGTCGCCACATCCCGAGCGATTCGGCACTCATGGCCGCCACGACGGGGCCGCGCCACCATGAGTTGCGCGCGACCGACCCGACGCAAGCCCAGTGCGTCTCGCCGTCAGCAGTTACCTCGATGACGTCGATCGGAGCTGTTCGAGCGATTGCGGAACGCAAGCGATCCGCACCGCCTGCTGGCCGGCCGACCACCGACCAGAGGTCACCGCCGACCACGCCGACCGGCGTCGTTGGAGCGTCACCGGCGCACTGGGAGCTGATCAGCCGGCGCAACTCGGCATTGCTGCTGGCGATCGGCGCACCGTCGGGCAACGTCGCAGCAGACCCCCACGGCTGGCTGCGCCGTACGGTCACGTGAGCCTGCGAGTGCGTGTCACCACCGGCGACGACACGAAGCCGTCTCCAGCCGCTGCGGTGACGGAACCTCCCACCCGGCTATCGGAGACTCGGGCCGCCGCAGCGACCACACCGCGGTCGAGTGCCGAACAGGCATCCGTTGCTGTGCGCCGCGTGCGCTGCTGGGGGGCCACGCCTGCGATCCGGTCGACGAGATCGATGAGCTGCCGCATCTGCCGGACGAAGTCTCCGCCGGAGGGCATCTGGTCGCCCGCTGCTTCGCCGTGCCACAGGTCGGTGTATGCCGTCCCGCCGGCCCAAGCGTGGGCAACTGCGAAGAACGACGCATCGGGCGGACGCGACGGCACCACGCTGTGCTGTCGCTCAGTCGTGTTGATCTGCGACGCCAATTCGAACATGTGGGCTGCCCGCTCACGGGAGTCGTTGTCGGGATAGCGGGGCTGCGGCGGCGGTTGGCTGCTGCGATGTTCGTAGGTCAGCACCGACACCAAGCCGGCCAGTTGAGCGGGAGCCACGCCGTCGAAAACGCCGTCGCGCAAGCACAGCACGGTCAGCAGATCACACTCATGGAACACAGCCTTCAGGCAGTCGCCGGTTGCGGTCAGCGACCAGCCGTCGGCGCAGCCGAAGATGTTCAGCACCTCATTGGTGGCGTCGAGCTGACGGGACAGCCCTCCCTTGGCCAGCTTGATCCGATCCTTCAGACGGCTCACCCGTGCTCCCACGCGCTCGGCGTGGCGCTCCGCGTCGACGAGAGCCCGGTCCGTCCGGCGGTCGGCCGGTTTGCCTCTCCGGTGCCGACCCGAGCCCGATGACCTCCCGCGTGCCGGTGCATGCGACTGCGAACGGCCACGGCCGCCGCCCATCGACCGCAGCCGAGCGCGGGCCTCGCGCAATGCCCTGCGCTCCTCCTCGAGCTCCGCGGTCCACTGGCCGACCCGGCGATCAGCCCGCCATTGGGCGAACGACCGCTGCAACAGCTCGACTGCCTCGTCGTGCGTGCGACCGGCGATGAGGTTGGCAACCATGTTGTACGTCGGCCGGAATGACGACTCCAGCTCGAAATCACCGCTCGCAACCAGGCGCGCCGTCTCGCCGAACGCCGTCTGCGGATGCCACAGCGTGTACGCGTAACCCGTCTCATCGATGCCGCGACGACCTGCACGACCGGTGAGCTGGGTGTACTCGCCCGGTGTCAGCAACGCGAAGCCCTCTCCCCGGAAGCGGCTGAGCTGGGAGATCACCACCGAGCGGGCAGGCATGTTCACGCCCACCGCCAGCGTTTCCGTTGCGAACACCACCGCCAGCAGTCCGGCGGAGAAGCACTCCTCGATGGCCTCCTTGAAGACCGGTATCAGGCCTGCGTGATGAGCCGCGACACCGGCCGTGAGCTGCTCCAGCCACTCGTCGTAGCGGAGCGCGTCGAGGTCGCTCC
>NZ_JAPYOK010000011.1:0-3738 GCF_028283155.1 Candidatus Poriferisodalis multihospitum
CCTGAGGGTGTTGCGGGTGACCCAGCGTCCGACCCTTGAACTGCGAAAGCTGGCTACAGACAGGCCCGAACCGGCCAACGGCTCGTACCACGGGATCGAGGGGCCGGTCTGCAGCGCGAGGTCCCGTGTCTCCAACACCTCGAACCCCACCGATGCGAGTGCGTCATCGATCGTTTCCGGGTCGTCGATCACCAGCAGGCCCCCTCCCAGTTGGATATCGGCTTTGATCTTCAGGTGGTGAGGGTCCTGGGGGTCGAAGCGATCAGTCATGCAGTACTCGTAAGCGGCGAAGAGGGCGCCAGGTTTTAGCACACGGAAGACTTCGCCGTAGATGCTGATTTTGTCCGGTGCGCAGCAGGTCGCCTCGATGGAGTAGGCGGCGTCGAAGGAGCCGTCCGGAGCGTCGACTTCCAGGAAGTCGCAGTGCAGGAACTCGGCCAGATGGGCCAGCTCCGTTTCTTCCGCCAATTGCCGGGCGCGTTCGAGTTGGTAGGCGTTGCTGTTTATGCCGACGATCTTGGCGCCGGAGAAACGAGCGATCTCCAAAAGCGACCCGCCGATGCCGCTACCGAAGTCGGCGACCACCATCCCCGGTTTGAGGCCCAGTGCAAGAGCTAGGAAGTGCTCATGGCGGGTAAGCGACGCCTCGAAACTCTCGCCGGGAACCCGCGGGGCGAAGTGAAAAGACTTGCCCCAGCCGTACTCGTAGAACTTCGTCACGACGTCGTAGAAGCGGCTCACCATGTGCGGCTGCTCGCGCTCGGCTCGATCACCTGCCGGGTCTGCTGCGACGCGCTGGAGTTCGAGGAAGTCGTCGAGCGCCTCGCGCAGGCTGCCCCCGCTGTTCGCCTTGACGACCGGCTCGGACGCTCCGGACAGCCTAGACACCGGCTCTCGGAATCGCTTGAGCGAAGAACGCTGAGCATGCATTCCTGCCAGCGTCAACCGGGCGTGATCGCGTGGGGGACGCGAACGACCTTCACGACCGATTCATCAGTCTCGACGACTTGGGGTCCTCGCAGCGCGTCGCCTATCTCGCGGCCGTTGGCACAGCCCTGCTCGGTGACCAGCACTGTGACCTCGGTGGCTTCGGCGCTGGGCAGGTTGCCGGGGTCGAGATGCACCTCGACACGGCCGAGGCCCTCTGGCAGCACCACGGCAGGTTCGCAGCGCCGCCTCATGCGTCTCGATTTCGTCAGTCCCGCGGTGGTCTCGCTCACGTCCTCGCAGTCCGCCAGCCCGGCGCCGTCGATGCCCGCCGGGACGGCATCGCCGCCAACCGCAGACATGGTGCCCGCGGTGGCATCGGTACCACCAGCGTTGCCTGCTTACGAACTCTAGGACTTCGACGCTCTGACACTGCCGCTTGCGACGGCAGCGTCGGGTGTGTCGCCGTAGAGGCGTTGGAGATCGACGAGTTCCACGTTGTCGCGGTGCCTTGCCTCAGCGCGCAGAGCGGCGTCGAAACCAGCAACGGAGAACAGCAGCCGCTTGGTGTGCGATGTGGTAGCGGCACGCCCATTGGCTTCGATGAGCGTGGCCAAACGGTCGAGACGGCTCAGGTCGGCGGACGTGAGCCGCGACAGCTTGGCCTCTCCAACGGCATGTACGGTTCGCCGCGTCCGCCCTCGGGATGCTTCGCCCTCGCCCGGGCCGCATACCACCACATCGATCTCGAAGGTCTCCCGGTGGCGCGCGTCGTTGGCCAAGTGGCGTCCCACCTCCCCGAGGGCGACGCCGATTTCGGACGCGTCGGCGTAGCGGCGCGCCCACACGCGACACAGGTGCTCGAAGTGCGGCCCGACAACCCGTGACCCGAACGCGTCCTGGCACGCTGCCCAGACTTGTGCGGCCCGCCGTTCCTCGAGCTGCGCGCGGAACTGGCGGCTGACAGCGAGGTGGAACCGCACGATCGGGTCTGCGATCCGATAAACGGGTCGCCGGCCGCCGAGCGCGTCGGCGTGCCGTTCCACAAGACCGGCGGCGGTCATTACCCCGAGTTGATACGTGATGTCGCCGGCCGGTCGACCTACTGCTTCGGCGATTTGGCCGGCACGACGGCGGCCCGCAGCGATGGCGCTCAGCAGCGAGTAGTACACCGCTCTGTCAGTGACCCGCGGATCTTCGCTCAGCACCGCGTCAGCCTCCGAATACAGCGCATGAGACGGATTGAGCACCGACGACGCCATCCAGTCTCCGAAATCGTCGGGAGACGACGGCACATCGATGGCCTCGACAAGATCTCGATGGCCCGGCACTCCTCCGACTACAGCGTCGAGCAGCAGAGCTGTCGAGGCGTCTTCGATCTTCCAGAATCGGCGGGCATCGCGGTAGTCGAACGGCAGCAGGGCCATGTTGAGCGCGGCACGTCCTCGCAGCGGCGCAGCACCGTGCAACAGCCCCGACATCACCGACATCGCAGAACCGCACAGCACCAGCGACACCGGCCAGTCCCAGTCTGAACCGAGCCCTTCCAGAGCAGATGCGTCAGCCAGCGACTGCACTGCGGAATCCAGCTCCGGGCTGCCGTCTCGCAAGAACGGGTACTCGTCAAGCACCACCACACTGGGGCCGCGCGCCTGCCGGGCGACGGCATGCAGTGCATCGGTGAGCGCAGTCAGCCAGTCATCATGGCGAACGCGCAGCGGGTGAGCATGATCGGCGATCGCTCCGATCGCGTCGCCGAATCGTGCCAAGGCCATCTGGCGGCTTTCTCGCAACGAGAGGTGGTACAGACCACCGAATTCGTCAACGACCCGACGCAACAGAAAGCTCTTGCCCGTCCGGCGACGGCCGTACACAACGCCCAGCCGCAGCGGGCGACCCGGTCCCGCAACGAATCTAGTGAGTTCGGACCACTCTCGATCTCGACCGAACAAGTGCTCCGGCTTCGGCACATCGGCCATGATCCCTGCCTCCAGTCCGCTGAGAGGCTCCTCTCGGAAGCACGATAGCAGAAACCTATTTTGCAGAAATCAAGTTCTGTATTTGAAGCAGGGGCTTCATCCGATCTGACGACCGTATGACAATGACGTGATACGCTCTGGCATCATGAGCATGCTGACCGTAAGGGTCACGCCCGAACTGGAGGCCCGGCTCGGCGCGGAAGCTCGGAGGCTGCACACGACGAGATCGGACCTCGTCCGCCGACTCCTTGAGGACGGCCTCGCTGCCGCCGACGGCGCTTCGGCCGATGTCTCCTGCGCCGATCTCATGGGCGACCTGATCGGGTGCGTGGATTCTGGGATTCCTGACTTGGCAACCAATCCCAGGTACATCGAAGAGGCAATCGTTGCAGACTACGAGCGTGACCTCCGCAGGCTCGCTCCTTGACACCGGGCCGCTCGTCGCAGCGTTGGACAGACGCGACCCCCTCCACGAGTGGGCGGCGCAGCAGTTGAGATCGTTGCAGCCTCCGCTGCTGAGTTGCGAAGCCGTACTGTCAGAGGCCGGCTATCTGATGCGGCGCTCCGGACTTGACGAGTCGCTTCCACTTGGCTGGGTCACCTCGGGCACGCTGCAGCTTGAACCTTCTGTGCCTTCCGTCCGCGAGTCCGGCGTTCTACGACGGCTCATGGAGCGCTACAGCAACGTGCCGATGTCGTTT
Organism: Candidatus Poriferisodalis multihospitum; assembly: GCF_028283155.1. Lineage (NCBI taxonomy): Bacteria > Bacillati > Actinomycetota > Acidimicrobiia > Acidimicrobiales > Candidatus Poriferisodalaceae > Candidatus Poriferisodalis > Candidatus Poriferisodalis multihospitum. Next base: position 3,608 of record NZ_JAPYOK010000011.1, read on the forward strand.
GCGGATGCCTGCCTTGTCCGGCTGGCGGAGCGCAACCCCGGAGTGCAGCTGCTTACGTTCGATTCCGGCTTTCGCATCTACCGAACGACCGACGGGCGAGCCATTCCGCTCCTCACGCCCGGTCAATGAAC